>JBJTIV010000481.1:0-3745 GCA_046095145.1 Planctomycetaceae bacterium | reverse complement strand
TGCGGAATCGACCAGCTCCATGCCTGCGGCGGCGCCGCCCGCTGCACGACCTGCCGCGTCGAGTTCGTGGCCGGCGACCCGGCGCTGATGACGAAGGCCGAGCGCGACGTGCTCGCGGCCAAGGGCCTCGCGGGCACCGCGGGCCTGCGGCTCGCGTGCCAGATCGCCTGCGACGGCGACATGACCGTGCGCTGCCCGAGCCGCCTCGCCGGCTCCGGTCGCAAGGACTGCGGGCACCGCCCCGCCGACGCGATCGAGCCGCCGCCCGAGTGGGTGTGAGGCGGATCGCGAGCTGGTGGGTGGGTCGGGGTTGCCCGTGCCATCTCGCCCGGACGTTCACTGCGCCCATCCTGGGCTCCGCTCACTCGATGCTGTCTGCGCTCCGGCATCCTGCCTCCGCTGGCCAGCAACGCCGGCTCGACGGCACGGGCAACCCCTCGCTTCGTCGATGATCGGAGTGACGGGACTCGTCTCGCGGCCCAAGCGATTCGAGGTGTCAGAACATCCCGAGCACGAGCGCCGCGATCTCGTGCATGGCGAGCGCGGGCGAGTTCGCGACGTCGGGCCGGGAGGCGATGAACACAGTCTCGTGCGGATCCGCGGGATCGACCGCGCCGTGGGATCCCTTCACGAGCCCCGTGTCGAGCGGGATGGCGATTCGCGGCAGGGCCGCGCGGTCGAGATGCAGCTCGAGCGGGTCGTAGCCGGGCTTCCGGTGGATGTCGATCGAGCGGGCGAAGGTCGGGGCCCGGTCGTCGTCGAGCCAGAAGGGATACGCGAACCAGGCGTCGAGTTCGCTCTCGAGCACGACGTCGCCGCAGCGGCTCTGCGGCCCCTGCACCGCCGCCGCGGCGAGGCCGGCGGCCACGAGTTCGTCGCCGACGAGCACGCGGCCCACGCCCGGGGTCCCGCGAAACAGCGCGGCCACGTCGCGACGCACCGTGTCGTCACCCCCGTCCCGCAGATAGACGTGGCAGACCTGGTGGTCGGCCAGCGCCCACGCGGCCGATCCGGCCACGTCGAGGATCTCCCCTGCGCCCGTGTCGCGGACGGCGAGCAGCCCCGCCTCCCGCAGGACCCGGTTGGGGAACACCGCGCGGCCCACCGGGCGGATGGCGTACTCGCCCACCACGAGCACCGTCAGGCCCTGCCTGCCGATGAGCGTCTCGAAGTGCCCCACGAGGCCGGCGATCTCGGCGTCGAGTTCGCCGCAGGCGGCGTGCGCCGGCGGGCTGTCGGGGCCGGTGCGCTGGGGCGCGTAGTCGAGGTGCGGCAGGTAGACGAAGGCCAGGTGCGGCGGCGCGGGCCGCGCGGCCTCGATGAAGCTCCGGGCGATCCAGCGCGACGACTCGATGCCCGCCGCCGGCCCCCAGAATCTGTGGAGCGGAAAGTCGCCGAGCCTGTCCCGCATGTCCGCGTACAGCGGCTCGGGGTTCGTGTGGCACCACATCGTCTCGCTGCCGTCGGGGTTGTGCATGGGAGCGGGCAGGCAGACCAGGTCGGCCGTGGCGTGCTTCGACTGGAGCAGGAACCACGCGGCCGTGCGGACCTCGGGCCGGGCCCGCTTCACGACGTCCCACAGCCGCGGCGCGCGATGCACCGCGTCGGGACTGATCCACATCTCGAGGTGGCCGGCCGCGCGGTCGAAGAGGCCGTTGGCCAGGATGCCATGCGCCGAGGGATGCGCGCCCGTCGTGAGCGTGGCCTGCACCGGACAGGTGACCGCCGGGAAGCCGGGCGCCAGCGGCAGGCACTGTCCGTCCGCGGCGAGCGCGGCAAGCGCGGGCATCCGCGCGAGGTCCGCGCGACGCAGGCCGGGCACGCTGAGCACGAGCACGTGCGGAAGCCGGGTCATGGGGCGGCCCCCGTCGGGATCGGCAGCCGGGCGATGCGCTCGGCCGACTCGCGGGCGGTGTCGAACCAGCGGTGCGCCTGCCGCGGCAGCTCGACGTGGAGCCCGCCGCGGTAGCCGCCCGCCGCGAGCGCGGTGCAGGCGGCGGCGAGGTCGACGTCCCCGCAGCCCAGCGGCAGGTGCTCGTGGCGGCAGGCCAGCATGTCGTCCAGGTGCACGTTGACGATCCGCCCGACCCACGGTCGGAGCACGTCGCCCACGGGCCGCTCCCCCATGCACTCGAGATGGCCGACGTCCACCGTGAGCCGCAGGTGGTCCGGCCGCCCGGTCCGCTCATGCAAGGCCTCGTACCGGGCGAGCGTGTCGACGACCATGCCCGGCTCGGGCTCGAAGCCGAGCATGACGCCGCGGCGGGCCGCGTGGTCGAGGACCGGGCCGAGCGCGTCCGCCAGCCGCTCCCAGATCGTCTCCGCGTCGGCGGCATCGCGGGCCACGCCGGACCAGAGCGACACGCACGCCGCGCCCAGCTCGACGGCGAGGTCGATCGCCCCGCGGCTGAAGGCCGCCCGGCGCTCGCGGCCTTCGCGGGAGGCCGACACGAGCGTGGGCTCGTGCTTGTCGCGCGGGTCGAGGAGGTGCCGGGCCCCGGTCTCGACGACGCACGCCATGCCGGCCCCGGCGAGCGCCCGCCGCCAGCGATCGAGCCGCGCCGGCAGGTCGGGCGCCCCGGGGTGGAGCGTGTGATGATCGAGCGTGAGCGCCAGCGACCGGTAGCCGAGGTCGCGGAGCACGGGCACCGCGTCGAGCGGATCGACGTCGCCGATCGAGTTGGTGCTGAAGCCGGGGAGCATGGATGCGCGGGCCTCGCCGCAGGTCACGTGGGCGGCACGATCCGCCGGCCGATCACGAACACGCCGAGCAGCAGCAGCACGGCCACCGCCCACTGCTCGCCGCAGGCGGCGAGCACCAGGATCGCATCGAGCGTGATGATCGACATGATGGCGTTGCCGACCGCCGCCTGCACGCGGGCCGGCCGCGGATCGAGGATCGCGACCACGGCGCGGAGCACGATGGAGCCGGCGATGACGCCCCACAGGGTCAGCCACGTCGTCGCCGGCAGCGGCCGGCCCGCAATCGCGGCATCGAGCCGCATCGGCAGCCAGACGTATGCGGCGGCGAGCGCGAGTCCGGCGGCCATGAGCGTGGCACCGGCCGCGAGCGCGGTGGGGCGGCTCCGGCCCGCCTCGTCCCGGGCGACGAGCGTGATGCCCGCCACGTAGATCGACATGCCCGCGGGGATCGCCCACTGGTGCGGCGCGGTCGGCCCGCCGGCGGCCGTCATGCCGAGCAGCCAGGCGAGGCCGCGGCAGGCCCCCATCGCCGCGGGGCCGAGCGCGGTGCCCGTCGCCCGCCGATCGTAGAGCCAGATCGCGGCGGTGAGGTTCGCGCCCACGAGGGCCGGCCCCGGCGACCGCGCCGCAAGCGCCGCCGCGCAGGCCGCGGCCACGCCGCCCGCGAGCAACGCCCTCGCGAGGCTCGCCGCCGCGGCCACCGGGATCGCGCCGGACGGCAACGGCCGCTCGGGCCGCTCCCGGCGGTCGAGCGCCACGTCGCACTCGTCGTTGAACACGACGCCGCCGGCGTAGCAGCAGACGCCCGCGACGACGGCGAACCAGCAGGCGGCCGGCGGAGGCGCGAGCGTGCGCAGGCCGGCCACGACCAGGAAGCCGGCGAGCACGTCGGCGACGGCCGTCGCCACGTTGGGAACCCGCAGCAGCGTCAGCCAGGCGACCATGTCAGACCAGGTCCACGCCGGCGGCGGCGGCCGCCGCCAGCAGGTGCCGCCGCGCGGCCCGGGCCGCCTCGTCGGGCCGCTCGCGGCAGGGGTAGAGC
>JBJTIV010000480.1:0-4260 GCA_046095145.1 Planctomycetaceae bacterium | reverse complement strand
TCAGTACCAGGCCAGCGGCGCCTCGCTCAGGTTGATGTGCACCTGCTTGGTCTCCAGGAACTCGTCCTGCCCCTGGAGGCTCATCTCGCGGCCGTGGCCGCTCTGCTTGTAGCCGCCCCACGGCGACTCGACGTAGCAGGGCTGCATCGTGTTCACCCACACGATCCCCGCCCGCACCGCCTTCACCACCCGCAGGCAGCGGAAGATGTCGCGCGACCAGACGGCGGCCGCCAGGCCGTAGGGCGTGTCGTTGGCGATGCGGATCGCGTCGGCCTCGTCGTCGAAGGGGATGACGGTGACGACCGGCCCGAAGATCTCCTCGCGCGCGATCCAGGCCGAGTTGTCGCTCTCGAAGATCGTGGGCTCCACGAAGCAGCCGCGGGGCAGCGCGGCCGCCCGGCCGCCGCCCGCCACGAGCCGCGCCTCCGCCCGGCCCCGGTCGATCGCCGCCAGCACGCGCTCCATGTGCTCGCGGCTCACGACCGGGCCCATTTTCGTGGCCCGATCGAGCGGATCGCCGAGCGTGATGCGGGCCGTCTTCTCCCTCATCCGGGCCACGAAGTCGGCGGCGATCGCCCGCTGCACGAGCACCCGCGAGCCCGCCGAGCAGACCTCGCCCTGGTTGATGAACACACCGAACAGGGCGCCGTCGGTGGCCGCGTCGAGGTCGCAGTCGGAGAAGAAGATGTTGGGCGACTTCCCGCCGAGCTCGAGCGACACCTTCTTGAGGTTCGACCGGGCCACGCCGTGGAGCACCTCGCGGCCGGTCTCGGTGCCGCCGGTGAAGGCGACCTTGTCGACCTCCATCGACTCCACGAGCGCCCGGCCCGCCACCGGCCCGTCGCCGGTGACCACGTTGAACACCCCCGGCGGCAATTCCGGCACGTGGTCGCGGACGAGCCGGGCGAATTCGAGCATGGAGAGGGGGGTCTGCTCGGCCGGCTTGAGGACCACCGTGCAGCCCGCCGCGAGCGCCGGCCCGAGCTTCCACATGGCCAGGAGCAGCGGGTAGTTCCAGGGCACGATCAGCCCCACCACGCCGACGGGTTCCTTGAGCGTGAGGTTCAAGGCGTTGTCGGGCACCGGCAGCGTCTCGCCGTGGATCTTGGTGGCCAGGCCGCCGTAGTACTCGAGGCACGTGGCCGCGTCCTGAACGTCCATCTCGCTCTCGACGATCGGCTTGCCGCAGTTCCGCGTCTCGAGGTCGGCGAGCGTCGCCGCGTGGGCGCGCACGATCCGGGCCATCTCGAAGAGGATGCGGCCGCGGGCCTGCGCGGTCATGGTGCGCCACGGCCCGGCGTCGAAGGCCTCGCGCGCGGCCCTCACCGCCGCCGCCACGTCGGTCGCCGCCGACTCGGCCACGGTGGCGATCACCTCGCCCGTGGCGGGATTCACGACCGGCCGGGTGGCCGCGGTCGTCGCCCACTCCCCGCCGATGAAATTTCGATGCGCGGTCACGATGTGCACTCCCGGCGCCGCGAAACAGCGGGGCTTTTCATCGCGTCGCGACAATGCCCCGAACCCGAACTAGGATCATATCGGGTCTGCCTCGAAGTTTCCCGCCCGCCACCGAGCCCCGGTTCCCATGGACACCATCCTCGTCATCGGCGGCGGCGGGGTGGGCGCGTCGATGGCGTCGATCGCGGAGACGCGGCCGTTTTTCCGCAAATTCGTGCTCGCCGACATCAACCGGCAGCGGGTCGATGCCGTGCTCGCCGAGCTCGACGACCCGCGGCGGTTCGAGGCGGCCCAGGTCGACGCCACCGACAAGGCCAAGGTGGTGGAACTCGCCCGCGCCGTGAAGGCCGACGTGATCGTCAACGCCTGCGACCCGCGGATCAACGAGCCGATCTTCGCCGCCGCCTTCGAGGCCCGCTGCGGCTACCTCGACCTGGCCATGAACCTGAGCCAGCCGCACCCCACCCACCCCTTGGAGCAGGTGGGCGAGCCGCTCGGCGCCGGCCAGCTGGCCGCCGACCTGGCCTGGCGCGATGCGGGCCTCCTGGCGCTCGTGGGCATGGGCGTGGAGCCGGGATTGAGCGACGTCTTCGCCCGCTACGCCGCCGACCACCTGTTCGACGAGATCGGGGTCCGCGACGGCTCGAACCTCTCGATCGACGGGTTCGAGTTCGCCCCCACGTTCTCCATCTGGACCACGATCGAGGAGACGCTCAACCCGCCGCTGGTCTGGGAGAAGGGCCGCGGCCTGTTCACGACCGAGTGCTTCAGCGAGCCGGAGATCTTCCACTTCCCCGCGGGCATCGGTCCGCAGGAGTGCGTCAACGTGGAGCACGAGGAGGTCGTGCTCATCCCGCGCGAGATCGACTGCAAGCGGGTGACGTTCAAGTATGCCCTGGGCGCCGAATTCATCGACTGGCTGAAGACGTTCGCCTACCTGGGCCTCGACAGCAAGCACAAGATCCGCGTGGGCGACGTGTCGGTGGCGCCGCGCGACGTGCTGGCGGCGGTGCTGCCGAACCCCGCGAAGCTGGGCCACCTGATGCACGGCCGCACCTGCGCCGGCACGTGGGTCAAGGGCACGCACCACGGCGCCCCCCGCGAGATCTACCTCTACCACGTCGCCGACAACGAGACGACGATGCGGCAGTGGGGCTCGCAGGCGGTGCTCTGGCAGACGGCCGTGTGCCCGGTCGTGGCGCTCGAGTTGCTCGCGACCGGTGCCTGGCGGGGCATCGGCGTGCGCGGTGCCGACGCGTTCGACGCGGTGCCGTTCCTCAACCTGCTCGGCGACTACAACACGCACCACGGCATGGTCGAGATGGGCACCGGCCTGTGGCCGAGCCCGCGGCCCACGGGCCAGCGGGGCTGGGACCGCGAGGTGCGGCGGGCGATCGTGCCCGGAGTCTGAGGGCCGCGGCTATACTCCGCCCGCGATCGGCCCTTCTCCGCCATTCGGAATCGACGCATGATCTCCGCGAAGGCCTACGCGGCCCCCGCCGCCACCAAGCCCCTCAAGCCCCATCGTCTCGAGCGGCGCGATCCGCGACCCGACGACGTGGTGATCGAGATCGCCTACTGCGGCATCTGCCACTCCGACATCCACACCGCGCGGAGCGAGTGGGGGCCGACCGCCTACCCGTGCGTGCCGGGCCACGAGATCGTGGGCACGGTCGTGGCCACGGGCCGGAAGGTCCGCCGCTTCAAGCCCGGCGACCTCGCGGGCGTGGGCTGCTTCGTCGACGCCTGCGGGGCGTGCGCCCCCTGCCGGGCCAGGGAGGAGCAGTTCTGCACGAAGCACGTGGCCTTCACCTACAACTCCACCGAGCTCGACGGCACCACGCCCACGCAGGGGGGCTACTCGAGCCACATCGTGGTCCGGGAGAAGTGCGTCTACCGCGTGAAGAAGGGCGCGCCGCTGGCCCGCGTGGCGCCGCTCCTGTGCGCGGGCATCACCACGTACTCGCCGCTCAAGCGGCACAAGATCGGCAAGGGCCACCGGATCGGCGTGGTGGGGCTCGGCGGACTGGGTCACATGGCGGTGAAATTCGGCCGGGCCATGGGGGCCCACGTGACGGTCTTCAGCACGTCGCCGGGCAAGGAGCGCGACGCCCGAAGGCTCGGCGCCCAGGCCTTCGTGCTCACGACGAAGGCGGCGAATTTCGAGCCGCTGGCCGGCACGCTGGATTTTCTCATCGACACCGTCTCGGCGAAGCACGATTTCACGCCCTACCTCTCGTCGCTCAAGAACGAGGGCACGATGGTTCTCGTGGGCGCTTCGCCCGAGCCCAACGAGGTCATGCCCACGCCGCTGATCATGGGCCGCCGCCGGCTCACGGGCTCCTTGATCGGCGGCACCCGCGAGACGCAGGAGATGCTCGACTACTGCTTCCGCAAGAAGATCTACTGCGACATCGAGTTGATCCCGGCCTCACGGATCAACGAGGCCTACGAGCGGACGATCAAGGGAGACGTGAAGTATCGCTTCGTGATCGACGCCGCCACGTTCTGAGGGGAGACGAATCCGATGACACACGACGACGAGTCGCTCGGTCGGGAACTGCTGGCGGAATTCCTGGGCACGCTCGTGCTGATCATGTTCGGCACCGGCGTCGTGGCCCAGGTGGTGCTCGGCAAGGGAAATTACGGCGACACGCTCGCGATCAACATCGGCTGGGGGCTGGCCGTGGTGATGGGCGTGTACGTCGCGGCGGGCGTGTCCGGGGCCCACCTCAATCCGGCCGTCACGCTCGCGCTGGCGGTGCACCGGGGCTTCCCGTGGCGGAAGGTGGTGCCCTATGC
>JBJTIV010000479.1:0-7787 GCA_046095145.1 Planctomycetaceae bacterium | reverse complement strand
GGGTCGGCGGCCGCGGTCGGGACCGCTTCAAGGATTTCTTCATGATTCAACGTTTCCCGGGAGGGGTTGTCCGTACCAATCGAGCCGGCGTCGGCGGCAAGCGAAGCCAGGATGGCGAGAGCGCAGCCGGCGTCGAGTGAGCGGAGGCCAAGGATGGCCGCAGCGAACGTCCGGCGAGGTTGGTACGGGCAACCCCGACCCAGCGACCCAGACACCTCCGGTGGAAGGGAGCCGGCATACGAGCGTCAGGATAGCCGCCGCCCCCGAAACACCCCTCTCCCCAACGTCCGATAATGTCTCTTATGTCCGGTCGGGAAGTCCCGCGTTTCGCGGCCTTTTTCCAGCCGGATCATGACCGGCTCCCCTGCCCGACGCCGCGCGGACCGGGGCCGGCGCCGCCGTCGTGGGCTCACCGCGTTCGGTCGCTCACCGGCGTGGCAGCGGCGACTGGGCGCCGATCGGGAAGCCGCCGGCGGGCAGCGGCTGGCCGCCCGGCGGCTGGGGCACGATCGGGGAGGCCGTCGGCTGGCTCGAGAAGCGGCTGGGCGCGGCCGGCTGCGTGAATCCGGTTTGCTGGGTGGCCCAGCCGGCCGCCGGCGCGTTCCAGCCCGGCGCCGCGGGCCGGGCGTTCGCAGGCTGGGCCGGGCCGCCGCCCCCCTGCTCCGAGCCGGTCCACGCGGCCGCCGACGTGACCCCTTCCCAGATGGCGGCCAGCGGCGACGGCTGGCCGGGTGCGGCTGCGGCGTTGCCGGTGCGGAGCCGCTCCGCTAATTGCTTCACGAAAGGATCGACCGACTCCGCGATGTCCTTCGGCAGCAACTCGTCGGCTCGCGTGATGATCTCGGCCACGATCCGGCCGCTGTGGCTGGCCACGATCTGGCCCCGATAGGCCGGGGCGAGCGTGACGGCGAAGAACGTGATCACTATGCACAGCAGGCCGCCCTTCGCGAGACCGAAGAGCAGGCCGAGCTGGTGGTCGAAGGAGGACAGGTGCACCGCGTTGATCGCCCCCGACACCACCCGAAAGGCGAGCCAGATCACCAGCGACGTGCCCACGTAAAGCGCGAGCAGCGCGCAGAGGCGGTTCCACGGCGCCTGCTGCCCGAAAAAGGGCGCGGCCACCGGCGCGAAGCGAAAGGCCACGAACCCGCTGGCCACGATGCCCGCGATCCAGGCGATCTGCCAGACGATGCCCTTGAAGTAACCCAGCACCGCCGCGGCGGCGAGGATGCCGAGCATGACGAGGTCATAGCCTTCGAGCGCCATGGCGGCTCCGCAACTCGCCGCGCCGGCGTGGCGCGGGCCGCGAACTGTAGAAACCCGACGGCCCTGCCGCGAAGTCCATTTGCCGTAACGCCCGTAGACCCGACACGACCGCGTACGTCCCCGTCACGTCCGCAGACTGCCTGAATTCTCGAGCCAACCCAGGATTCGCAGATCACGCAGGCTCACTGGGACGGCGAGTTCGGGTGTGAATCCGGGGAAAGTGCAGGGGATGGCGGTGTTTCCAGACGGCTGAGGCGGGCTCACGGGCCGATAGACCTCAAAAGGGTGTGCGTCCCGGTTCAGGCCGGTGGCGCGCACCCAGCGGCTCCCGGCCTCACGGGACGGGCGCCGACGACTGCGAGCGATGCCTGTTCGTGGGGGGATTTTCGCGCCGTGCCCGGATTCCGAGTCCACCTCACCGGCTCGTCGATCGTGGGCGTCGGCTACGGCGCCGCGGCGTGGTACGCCGGCGGCCTGCCGCCGCTGACGTGCGTGCTCGGCGGGGGCCTGTGCGCCGTCGCGGGCATGCTGCCCGACCTCGACAGCGGGCCGGGCGTGCCGCTGCGTGAGAGCGTGGCGTTCGCCGCCGCGGTCACGCCGATCATGATGATCCATCGCTTCCAGCAGATGGGCCTGCCCGCCGAGGCGATCATCCTGGCCGGCGCGGCGATCTACCTCGGCATCCGCTTCGGCCTGTCGTGGCTGCTCAAGAACCATTCGCACCACCGCGGCATGTTCCACAGCCTCCCGGCGGCCGCGATCGCCGGTCAGGTCACCTTCCTGGCCTTCTCGGCCGAAGAGCCCCTGCGCCGCTATTTCGTGGCGAGCGCCGTCGTGCTGGGGTTCCTCACGCACCTCGTCCTCGACGAGATCTGGAGCGTGAAGATGGGCTGGTTCGGGCCGAAGGTGAAGAAGTCGTTCGGCACGGCGCTGAAGTTCCACGGCCCCGACCTGTGGCCCAACCTGATCACGTACGTGCTCACGCTGATCCTGGGCTCGCTCGCCGCGGGAGATGCGGCGTGGACCGAACGCGTGGCCCACGTGCGGCAGCAGGTGGAGCAGGCGGCCCGCACGTTCCCCTACTACCCGCAGCAGCCGCAGCAGTGGCAGTATCGGCGGTAGCCGGTCGGCCGCGGCCGGACCGTGCGGCCCCCTTGCCGCGCGCCGCGCGGGGCCGGATCATGTGGGACGCTCGTCGCCGCGGGATGCCATGCACCCTCTCATCGCCGCCGCGGTTCCGGACGCCCAGGTGATCGGCGTCCTCGCGGTCCAACTCGCCCTGATCGCGGCGGCCGCCTTCGCGGGCGGGTCGTCGATCGCCTTCCTGTCGCTGGGCCATCGGCCCATGCAGGTGCTCCTGTCGCTCACGGGCGGCATGCTGCTGGGCGTGGGGATGCTGCACCTGCTGCCCCACGCCGTCCATGCCCTCGACGGCCGGGTCGAGACGGCGGCCGGCTGGGCGACCCTGGGGTTTTTTCTGATGTTCCTCCTGGAGCGGGCCTTCCACGGCCACGCCCACCACACGGCCGACGACGGCGGTCACGCCTGCGGCCATGGACACGATCATCATCACGCGGCCGGCGCCGCGGCCGGCCGCTGGGCCTGGGTGGGAGCCTTCGCCGGCCTCGCCCTCCATGGGCTCGCCGACGGGGCGGCACTGGCGGCGAGCGTCCGCGCCGACGCGGCGCACGGCGCCGGACCGGCGTCGGGCCTCGCCACCTTCCTGGCGATCCTGTTCCACAAGCCCTTCGACTCCGCGATCATCGCCACGCTCATGATCGGCGCCGGCGCGTCGGCCGGCGGCCGGCGGATCGTGAACGCCGCCTACGCGCTAGTGGTGCCGCTCGGCGCCGTCGCCTTCCTGGCGAGCCTGCGGCTGTTCGGCGACCAGCAGGGCGACGTCGTGGGGATCGCCATGGCCATGGCCGCCGGCGCCTTCATCTGCATCGCGGCGGCCGACCTGCTGCCGGAGGTGCAGTTCCACAGCCACGATCGCGTGCTGCTCACCGCGTCACTGGCGCTGGGCCTCGCGATCGCGTGGGGTATCACGGTGCTCGAGCGATCGACGCACGCCCATGCCGCGCACGCGGCCGACGTCTCACACGGGGCGCACTGAGCCCGCGGCGTCTTCGACGTCGAGGCCCCGTGCCATGCGCTCGCGGCGCACGGCACGCATCACGTCGTCGATGAGCTCCTGCTGGCGGCGGATCGTCGGCACCTGTGCCTGGAAGCACCAGGCGATCGCGGCGGCCAGGCCGAGCCCGCCCACGAGGTGCGGCGTGACCCAGTCGACGCTCCCCTTGCGGCCCGTGGCCGGGTCGGCAGCGCCCCCCAGGGCCACGATGGCCACCACGGCGAGCATCCCCAGCAGCGCCGGCGGGAAGGCGGTCCGCTTGAGCCGCCGGCTGCGGTCCACGAGCGCGGCGTCGAGCCCGTAGGTCTCGACCACCTCCCGGCACCAGCGGCCGGTGCCGATGAAGTAGGTGACCGCCATGCAGTTGACGAGGACGACGACGAGGGCCGCGAACACGCCCGACAGCCGATGGACCGTGCCCCAGCGGAGCCGGACCGGATCGGTGACGCCGTGCAGGTCGCCGAGCCACAGGCCGAGGCCGGCGGTGGCGGCGAGCAGGGCCACCGCGAACCATGCCGCCCGGGAGAACACAGTCGCCATCGCTCGTCTGCCCTCCGTCGCGGTGCGCCGGCGGCGGATGCACCGCCACCGCTTCCGTTATAGGCTGACCCCGTGGTGCGCGGCCACGGAGGCCAGTGCATCGCGGCGTGGAGGGCTCGCGGACGATGGCGGATGTTCGGCGGCGCGAGGCGCCCACCCTGCTCGTGACGTGCGGCGACCCCGCGGGCATCGGTCCGGAGGTCGTGTGCAAGGCCTGGGCCGCCACGCCGGCGCACGACCGCGCCCGGCTGCGGGTCGTCGTCGATCCGGACGTGCTGGCTGGAGCGCTCGAGGCCGGCGGCACCCAGGTTCCCCGGTCCCGCGTGGTGATCGACGCGGCCGATCCGCGGCCGTCGCGGCCCGACGAGGTGCTGGTCGTTCGGCCACGCGGGTCCTCCGGGGTGCCGGATGGTTCGGTCCTTGCGGCCCGCGGTCGAGCCGCGGCGGCGGCCGTCGAAACGGCCATCGCGCTCGTGCTGGCGGACCGGGCCGCCGCGATCGTGACCGGCCCACTGCACAAGGAGGCGCTCCACGCGGCCGGCTACGACGTGCCTGGTCACACCGAGTTGCTCGCGCGGGCCTGCGGGCTTCCGGACGACGCGGTCTCGATGATGCTCTGGCTGCCGTCCGCCGACGGCCCCGGCGGTCTGGGCGTGGTGCACGCGACGCTTCACGAGCCGCTCCGCACCGCGGTCGGGCGGCTGACGACGGCGGGCATCGTCGCCGCGGGCCGGCGGATCGCGCCGGTGCTCGAGGCCCTGCTCGGCCGCGCACCGCGGATCGCGGTGGCGGCGCTCAATCCACACGGCGGCGAGGGCGGCTTGTTCGGCGACGAGGAGGCCCGGCTGGTCGCGCCCGCGGTGGCGGAGTTGCGGGCGGCCGGCGTGGACGCGACCGGTCCCCTGCCCGCCGACACGCTCTTCCTCCGGGCAGCCGGCGGCGGGTTCGACGGCGTGGTCGCGCTGTACCACGATCAGGGGCACATCCCCATCAAGCTCCTCGGCATGCACCGCGCGGTAAACGTCACCCTGGGCCTGCCGCTCGTGCGCACGAGCGTGGCCCACGGCACCGCTCTCGACATCGCCGGCACGGGCGTGGCGGACCCGTCGAGCATGCTCGCGGCGATCGCCGCCTCCGAGAGGCTCATCGCAGCAGGCCGCGCCGCGGAGGCCGCGGCCTCCGCGCCGGCGTGAGCAGGGCGCGACCCGAGCGGTGGCCGGCGATCAGGCCGCGGCGGCCGGCGGCAGCGCGACGTGCAGCAGCCGGGGCGGATCGCCGCGGTCGTCCGGCCCTGCCGTGAGCGTCTGGCGGCCGGCGGATGCGGGGATGAGGACGCATCGTCCGCGCCCGAGCGACGGCAGGCTCCAGCGATCCTCGAGTCGCACCCGCCCGGCGATCACGGCCAGGAAGTGGCAGCCGTCGTCGCCGCCGACCCCCCACCGGCCCGCGGCCTGCGGCCGCACCTCGTCGAACAGGAACGGCTCGCAGGCCACCAGCCTGTGGACGGCCGGGTCGGGGGTGGCCGCGGGCGTCACGGCCGCGACCGGGCCGAAGCGGGTGACCGCGTCGAGGCCGGCGGCCACGTGCAGCGGCCGGGGCGTGCCGTCGGGGCCGACCCGGTCCCAGTCGTGGAGCCGATAGGTCACGTCGCTCGACTGCTGGATCTCGGCCACGAGCAGTCCGGCGCCGATGGCGTGCACGGTGCCGGCGGGGATGAACACGCAGTCGCCGGGCCGCGGCTCGAACGAGTGGAGCACCTCGACGATCCGGCCCGCACGCAGGGCGGCGGCGAAGGCCGGGGCGTCGACACCCGGCGTCGTGCCGGCCCAGATGCGCGCTCCCGGCGCCGCGTCGACGACGTACCAGGCCTCGGTCTTCCCGCGGTCCGGCGGCGCGAGCCGCGCCGCCCGGGCGTCATCGGGATGCACCTGCACCGAGAGATCCAGTCGCGCATCGAGAAACCGGAAGAGCAGCGCGAAGGCCGGCAGCGGCGCGGCCCGGCCGCGCAGGTCACGGCCCCGCTCGCGCACCCGCGGCCCGAGACCGGTGCCGGCCAGCGGGCCCGTCGCCACGGTGCTCTGCTCCGCGCCGCGGTCGACCAGCTCCCATGACTCGGCGTAGTCGTCACCCGGCGGCAGATCGCGGCCGAGCTCGACGGCGAAGCGTCGACCGCCCCACAGGTAGCGGCGGTAGGTCGGAGCGAGGACGAGCGGCGGAAGCACGACGACACCTCCACGGCGGGGACGGCCTCAGGAGCTGCCGTAGCCCTCCAGGATCCGGCCGATCCCGAAGCAGCATATCGCCGCCACGAGCATCACGAGCATCTGCCCGAGCGAGATCGCGCGGTTGAGCTCGAGCAGGATGGCCAGGCCCGGTAGCGCGAGGCCCAGGAACTGCCCGGCACGCCCCAGCATCCTCATGCCGCCTCCCGTCCGCCACGAAACCGACGGGTCCACCGGCGGCGTTCGCCGCGCGCCCTTGCCGCGGGCGGCGTGCCGGCAATACTGCCCGCACGGTCGCGGCGCCCGGGTGAGGCTCCGCGCAGGATCCCACGGGAGGTCATGGCATGGGTCGGCACGGCGCGGTCACGTTCAAGGGCAATCCGCTCACGCTCGTCGGCGACGAGGTGAAGGTGGGCAGCCAGGCGCCCGATTTCGCGCTCGCCTGCTTCGGCCCGTCCGGGATGGAGCATATCCGCAAGGCCGACCTGCTCGGCAAGCCGACGATCATCAGCGTGGTGCCATCCCTCGACACGCCGGTCTGCCAGGTGCAGACCAAGACGTTCAACCGCGAGTTGGCCGGCCTCAGTGACCGCGTCAACGCCCTGACCGTGAGTCTCGACCTGCCCTTCGCGATGAACCGCTTCTGCGGCGCGGAGGACATCAAGGCGATGCGGAACGGCAGCGACTACATGGACCGCGCGTTCGGCTCGCACTGGGGACTGCTCATCGACGAGCTCAAGATCCTGGCTCGTGCGGTGTTCGTGCTCGACGCCCAGGGCGTCGTCCGGTACGCGGAGGTCGTCACGGAGGTGGCGAGCGAGCCCGACTACGCCGCCGCCAGCGCTCGTTCGCCCGGTGGACGGCCAGCCGGATGAGCGGCCGCTGGAACTCGCGGGCCATCTTGACGACGAGGGCGGTGCGCGGGGAGTGGATCACGCTGCCGCCGAGCTCGTCGCAGATCTCGCGCACCACGATCGGCCGCGCCGTCAGGATCCTGGCGCCGTGCAGCCACTGCATCTGCACGAACGAGTCGACGGGGCGGTCGAACACCCGGCTCGCCTCGAGCAGCCGCCGCGCGGCCTCCCGGCCGACGAGCTGCAGCACCATGCCCAGGGCCGGCAGGCGGGGTTCGAACAGCCGCACGGCACCGCGCGCTCGGACGAGCGGTCCCGGCTCGTGCCGCTCGCGGTGGGGAAACCGCACCAGCTCGTGGGGCGCGAGGCCCTCGGCCGCCGCGGTGAACACGTCGGCGAACGCCGCGGCGTCGATCGTGGCGTCGTCCTCGACGACGAGGGCGGCCTCGAGATCCTGGTCGAGGATCGCCTGCCACGCCCGGCGGTGCGACAGGAAGCAGGCGATCTCGGTGCGTGAGAGCGCGAACGGGTATTGGGGGCGATGCAGGCCCGGCCGATGGACCGCGGCGATGCCGGAATCGGAGAGCGCGCGGCCATCGACCGCGGCAAGCACGTCGGTCGGCGCCGGCAGCGCGGACCGCAGGCGGTCGACCTGGGGCCTGCGGCCGGCGGCCCGCTCGAGATGGATGATGAACGCCTTGATGTCCACGGCTGCTGTTCCGGCTGTGGTGGTGCGCGGCTTGCTCGACGGAAGGTATCGGTACGCCGAGG
>JBJTIV010000478.1:0-4869 GCA_046095145.1 Planctomycetaceae bacterium | reverse complement strand
GCAGGACGGTGCCCGCCGTCTCGACCGTCACGTGCACGCCCTCGGCCCGCAGGGCCGCGCAGACCGCGACCGTGTCGGCGAACAGGAGCGGCTCGCCGCCGGTGACGACCGCGTGCCTCGCACCCGAGGCCCTCTCCGCGTCGAGGATCCGGTTGGTGACGTTCTCGTAGAAGATGCCCGCGGTGCGGAAGGACTGCAGGTACACTTTGAGGCTCTTGAGTTCGACGCACGTCGCGTCCGGCACGTAGCGGAACGTGAGCGTGGCGAAGTCGGGCTGGCCGGTCTTCGGGCAGACCGACGTGAACTCGGGGCAGACGTGCTCGATGAGGTAGTCGCGGCCGGGAAACTGGTTGGGAAACGTCTCCAGCTGGTCGAGCGACGGTGTGGCGGATGCATTCATGATGCGGGGAAGTGTACCCGACGCGGCGACGACGGCCGCCGCCGCGCGGGCGCCGGGGCGGCTCGCCGGGCGGACGGGCGTGGTGCTGCTCTCGGGCGGTCTCGACTCGGCCACCGCGGCGGCGTGGGCCCGCGACGCCGGCATGCGGCTGGTGGCCCTGTCGATCGACTACGGCCAGCGGCACCGCGTCGAGCTCGATGCCGCGCGGGCCGTGGCCCGCGCCCTCGGCATCGCCGACCACGTGGTGCTCGCCGTCGATCTCGCGGCGTTCGGGGCCAGCGCCCTGGTGGACACTGCCGCGGCCGTGCCCAAAGGCCGCAGCGACGCCGAGATCGCCGGCGGCATCCCGGCCACCTACGTGCCGGCGCGGAACACGGTCTTCCTGGCACTGGCGCTGGCGCTGGCCGAGGCCCGCGGCGCCGACGCGATCGTGCTCGGCGTGAACGCGGTCGACTACAGCGGCTATCCCGACTGCCGTCCGGAGTACCTGGCCGCCTTCGACCGGCTGGCGGCGCTGGCCACGAAGGCCGGCGTCGAGGGCGCGCCGACCGAGATCCTCGCGCCGCTGGTGGCCCTGCCCAAGTCGGAGATCGTGCGGCTGGGCCTGGCGCTCGGCGTGGACCTCGGGCTCACGACCAGCTGCTACGACCCGGCCCCCGACGGCCGGCCCTGCGGCGCGTGCGACTCCTGCCGCCTGCGGGCCGCGGGCTTCGCCGCGGCGGGTGCGACCGATCCGCGAGCGGCGTGAGGCCAGGCCGTGCGGATCGCGGAGCTCTACGCGTCGCTGCAGGGGGAGGGCATGCTCGCCGGCACCCCGAGCGCCTTCGTGCGCACGAGCGGCTGCAATCTCCGCTGCGTCTGGTGCGACACGCCGTTCACCTCGTGGGCGCCGGAGGGCGACGCCCGGCCGGTGGCCCAGGTGCTCGAGGCGGTGCGGGCCACGGGGGCCCGCCACGCGGTGGTCACCGGCGGCGAGCCGCTGCTGTTCCGTGACACGGTGGAGCTCTGCCTGGCCCTGCGGGCCGACGGCGTGCACGTGACGGTCGAGACCGCCGGCACGGTGCTGCCGCCGGACTTCACGACCGGGCTGGCCGACCTGTTTTCGATCAGCCCGAAACTCGCCTCGTCGGCCCCCCCGGCGGACACGCCGGGCGGCTGGCGCGACCGCCACGAGGCGGCGCGGCGACGCGACGACGTGATCCGCGCGCTCGCCGTGCCCGGCCGCCACCAGCTCAAGTTCGTGGTGGACTCGCCGGCCGACTTCGCGGCCGCGGAGGCCTGGGTCGCCGACCTGGGCCCGGGCATCGACCGCCGCGCGGTGTTCATGATGCCGCAGGGCCGCACGCGGGCCGAGCTCGACCGCACGACGGCCTGGCTCGGCCCCGCCTGCCGCCGCACCGGCTTCCGCCTCGCCCCCCGCCACCACATCGCCTGGTTCGGCCCCACCCGCGGCACCTAGCTTCACGCCCGGGCTGCGGATGACGGTTGAATCACGAGCCGAACGGTTTTCGTGGAGGCTGTGACGGAGATCGTGGGAACCGGGGCGGTCATGCAAGCCCCGGGGCGGAAGCCCGGGGACACCGCGTCGCAGTGGAGACCGTCTGCCATGCCCCATGATGGTGCGGCGTTTTCGGTATCTGCGCTCGATCCGCATGGGGATCGGGAGCCGAGGCCAACCGGAGTCCCCCAGCTGCCGCCGGGGGCTTCGACAAGCACTTCGCGCACCATCAAAAGCGCACGCGAGGGGAATACGACCCGTCACCTCGACCGACCTCCGCGGAGCCGCTACGGCCCGCCTCCCGCTTTCCCGTCGCTCGCGCTCCGGGCTTCCCCTACGAATGAGCCGCGGCTGCGGGCGCGTGGCCGCGGGGACCGAACAGGAGCACCATCGCGGCGCCCGCCGCCACCACGATCATGCCGGCCAGGAAGAACGGGCTCACCGACTCCACCGGCGTGTGCGCCAGGGCGAGGGTGACGAGCGTGTTGATCACCGGCGCCCCGCCGAACACGACCGGCATCACCGTGAACGGCTTGCCGCCGAACGTGAACGCCAGGATGGTGCCCAGGGCCCCGAGGGCGCCGAGCGACCCGCCGACCATGCTCCAGGCCACGCCACGGAGCGTCCAGGTTCCGGTGTCGCCGAGCGGCGCGAGCAGGGCCAGCGGCACGAGCACGGCGACCAGGAAGTAGGCCGCGCCGATGCAGACCAGCGGCCGCAGCCGGCTGCCCTCCATCGCGGCCTGGCCACGATGGAGCACGGGGCCGTAGGCACCCCAGGAGACGATCGACAGCGCGACCGCCAGCATCACCTCCACGAACCGCTCGGCCTTCCGCTCGACCGGCGGACGGGCCGCGTCGGTCGCCGCAGCCGCGGCCTCCGCCGGCGCGGCGTGCGCCGCCGGCTGCGGCTTGAAGACGAGCACCGTCACCGCGCCCAGGATCACGAGCACGAGCCCGGCCAGGAACGGCGCCTTGAGCTGGTCGAAGGCCCGGTTGAACCAGGCCGACAGCAGCGTGTTGACCACCGGCGCCCCGCCGAAGGCCAGGGGCATCACGTAGATCGGCTTGCCGCCGAAGCCCAGCGCCAGGATCACGCCCAAGGCCCCGCAGGCCCCGGCGACACCGGCCGCCAGGCTCCAGAGCACGCCGCGCACCGTCCAGCCGCCCCGTTCACCGCCGCCGGCGAGCAGCAGGAGCGGCACCACCACCGCGATCACGAAGTAGGCCGCCCCCACGCACACGAACGGCCGCAGGCTCGACTGCATCGCATCGCGGCCGAAGTGCAACACCGGCCCGTAGGCGCCCCAGCACAGCGTGGTGAGCGCGATGGCCGCCAGCATCGCCACGAACTGCAGCATCGAATGACTCCGTGCAGGGGTCTGGGAGGGCACGACCGGCCCCGCCGCCGCATACGGTACCCTGCCATGGCGCGCAGCGACAAAGCCGCGGTGAGCCGTCACTCGGCCCGCGGCCGCTCCGGGATGGCGTGACGCGACGCGGCGACGAGGCCCGCGCCGACCGCCGCGGCCAGCACGAGACCGCTCGTCGCCCCGAGCCACACCACCGGCAGCCGGCGGCCGGCGTCCGCCAGCAGCGGCCACACCGCCAGCCCGCCCGCGGCCGTGCCGGCCGCCAGGCCGAGGCCGACCATCCAGAGCGTCTCCATCACGAGCAGCCCCCGGATCCGGGCCGGCGTGAAGCCGACCGCCCGCACGAGCGCCAGCTGCTGCCGCCGCTCCGCGGCGCCCTGGGCCTGCACCGCCGCCACGCCCGCCGTGCCCAGCTGGAGGCCCAGCGTGCCGAGCGTCTGGAAGGCCGTGAGGAAGGTGTTCTGCACCGCCTGCAGCCGGGCCAGCCGCGCGGGTGCGGCCGTGACCTCGGCTCCCGCGTCGCTCCATGCCGCCTCGAGCGCGCGGGTCACCGTCCGCCCCGCGGCGCCGGCGGCCGTCGCGCGGCCGGCATCGACGAGCGCCATGCCGTAGCCCGACCGCGCGGGCAACAGCCGCTCGAACTCCCGCTCGGCCACGAGCACGAAGCCCTGCAGGATCGAGAGGTCGAGCAGCGCCACGATCTCGAATTCGACCGGCTCCCCCGGGCCGACCGGCAGCCGGAACCGCGCGCCCACGCCGCCGAGCTTCAGGGCCCACTGCGCCGTGGCCGCATCGAGGATCGCGGGCACGGGCCCGGTGGCGGCGGCCGGACGGTCGAGCAGCGTCCACGGATTCGCCACCGGCCGCGCGACGGCCGTGAAGCGGAAGCCGCCGCGGTCCACGAATCCGGAACCCACGCCCAGGACCGGCACCCGGCCGGCGGAGTCGTAGAGGCTCGTGCAGCTGGCGTCGGCGCCACCGCTCGAGCGCAGGAGCGCCACGTCGCAGCCGGCCAGCACGTCGGCCGCGGCGGTGTCGAGGCCGAGTCCCTCGCGCACGCCCGCGTCGCTCGGATCGATCGACGTGGCCGCGGCGAACGAGGCCACGTGGCTCCAGCCGCCGGTGGGCCCGACCCGGTCGTGCGGCTGCGCCGGCGGGGCGAGGCGGAAGGCCGACACCGCCACGACGAGGAACTGCGCCACCGCCACGGTCGCGGCGACGGCGAAGGCCCGGCCGGATCGCGGCCCTGCTCGTGACCGTGGGCGGCGCCGCGGCGGCCGTGGGCGTGCTCGCGGGCGCGGCGCTGGGGCCGCTCGGGGCCGCCGCGCTCGTGGCGTGGCTGTCGCGCGCCTGGGGCGCGGCGGTCGATCCCGGCACGGCGGCCGCGTTCGCCGGCCGGCCGGCGGTCGCCGACGTGTGGCCGGGCGCGGCGGCCGCGGCCGCGGCGTCGCTCGCGGCGCTGGCCTGGGCCGCGCGACGGCCGTGAAGCGGAAGCCGCCGCGGTCCACGAATCCGGAACCCACGCCCAGGACCGGCACCCGGCCGGCGGAGTCGTAGAGGCTCGTGCAGCTGGCGTCGGCGCCACCGCTCGAGCGCAGG
>JBJTIV010000477.1:0-3811 GCA_046095145.1 Planctomycetaceae bacterium | reverse complement strand
CGTAGAAGCAGGCGGGCTTGAGCCGCGGCAGCATGCTCATCTGCGCCCGGCTCTCGATCTGGAACACTCCCACCGTGTCGGCCCGCGAGATCATCTCGTAGACGGCCGGGTCCTCGGCCGGGACGGTGGCCAGCGTGAGGGCCGGGCCGCCCGCCTCGGCCACGAGGTCGAACGCCCGGTGGATCGCCGTGAGCATGCCGAGCGCGAGGCAGTCCACTTTCAGGATCCCGAGCTCGTCGAGGTCGTTCTTGTCCCACTGCACGATCGTGCGGCCCGCCATCGTCGCCGCCTGGATCGGCACGAGGTCGCGGAGGTCGCCCTTCGTGATCACCATGCCGCCGACGTGCTGGCCGAGGTGGCGGGGGAAGCCGACGAGGCTTTCCACGAGGGCCACGAGGCGGGTGCAGGTGTCGTCGGCCGGGTCGAGGCCGGCCTCGGCGAGGCGGGCCGGCAGGCCGTCCACGCCGTCGCCCACGTCGAGCACGCCCGCAATCGCGTCGACGCGGTCGAGCGAGAGGCCCAGCGCCTTGGCCAGGTCGCGGACGGCCGACCGCAGCCGGTAGGAGATCACCTCGGCCGTCATGGCCGCGCGGTGGCGGCCGTAGGTCTCGTAGACGTATTGGATCACCTCCTCGCGGCGGTGATGCTCGAAGTCGACGTCGATGTCGGGGGCCTCGCGCCGCTCGCGGCTCACGAACCGCTCGAAGAGCACGTTCATCCGCGCGGGATCCACCGACGTGATCCCCAGGCAGTAGCAGAGCGCGGAATTGGCGGCCGAGCCGCGGCCCTGGCAGAGGATGCCGCGGCGGCGGGCAAACTGCACGATGTCGGAGACGGTGAGGAAGTAGGCCTCGTAGCAGAGCTCGGCGACGAGGTCGAGCTCGTGCTCGATGAGGCGGCGCACCTTCGCCGGCACGCCGGCGGGATAGCGGGCATGCGCGCCCTGCCAGACGAGGTCGGCGAGGTGGTCGCGCGGGGCACAGCCGGGGGGCACCGTGGCGTCGGGGTAGTCGTAGCGGAGCTCGTCGAGCGAGAAGGTGCAGGCGGCGGCCACCGCCACCGCGCGGTCGAGCGCGCCGGGCAGCGCCGCGACCCGCTCGGCGATCCGCCGGCGGTCGTGGAGATGCCGCTCGCCGTTGGCGAGCAGGTGGCCGCGGATGCCGTCGACGGTGGCCCGGTGCCGCACGGCGGCGAGCGCGTCGTGGAGCGGCAGGCGGCCGCGCTCGTGGTAGCGCACGTCGCCCGCGGCCGCCACGGGCACGCCCGCCAGCCGGGCCACGCGGGCGAACCAGGCCAGCCGCTCGGCGTCGTCGCCCTCGAGGGCCACCTCGGCGAGCGCCACGAGCCGGTCGTCGAACACGCTCCGCCAGTGCCGCAGGCGGGCGACCGCGGCGGCGCCGCGGCGGTCGTCGCGGACATCGCCCGCCACCAGCCGGGCCAGCGGCACGCCCGCCAGCAGGCCGCCCGCGTGACCGGCGACGTCGTCGGGCGTGAGCCGGCAGCGGGTCGCGGCGTCAGGGGCTTCGTCCGCCGCCGTCGCGGGCGTCGCCCCGGCCTCGGCCGCCCGGGCATGCCCCAGCGTGAGCAGCCGGCAGAGATTGGCGTAGCCCGTGCGGTCGGCCGCCCAGACCACCAGCGGCGCCGCGTCGAGCGGCTCGAGGCTCGCCCCCACGACGAGCCTGATGCCCGCCTGCTTCGCCGCGCCGTGCGCCCGCACGATGCCGGCGAGCGTGGCCCGGTCGGTGATCGCGAGCGCCTCGTAGCCGAGCGCCGCGGCCCGCCGCACGAGCTCCTCCGGATGGCTCGCGCCCTCGAGGAAGGAAAAATTGCTCGTGCAGTGGAGCTCCGCGTAGCGCGGCCCCACGTCATCCGCCGGCACACCGCCCATCGCCTCGCCCTCGCCTCACGCGAACACCCCGTGCAGGAACCAGCCGCCGTCGCGCAGCCGGCGAAACACCCAGAACCGCTCCCCCGACTCCGTCTCGATCACGTAGTAGTCGCGGCGCACGGTCGGCCCGCGCCACCACGCCGTCTCGATCCGCTCCGGCCCCAGCGCCCGCGCCACCACGTGCAGCCGGCCGCCGAGCTGCAGCCGCACCGGCGGCCCGTCGGGCGCCACCGACACCATCGCGATCCGCACGGGCTGGGGCGCGAGCCAGGCGGGCCGCCGGCCGGCGGCGACGGCGGTGGCGGCACGGGCCGTCGCGGCGGCCGGTGGCGCCGCGAGCCACGCATGCTCAGGCTGCGGGTCGGCCACCGGCCGGGGCTCGAACACCGCCGCCCGGCCGAGCCGGCCGGCCAGCCGGTCGAGGAGCGCGGCCGTCTCCACGTCGTCGTCGGCACCGGCGGCGGCGCCGTCGAAGAGCGACCGCCGCCGCCACCACCTCCACCGCGATCGACCCGATCTCGCGCGGCGGTCGGCAGCGGCCCAGCCGCAGCATCGCGAGCTCCACGAGATGGCGGACCGAACCGCTCGGCCGGAACACGCCCACGTCGATCACCGCCGGCGCCGCACTGGCGGACTCGGGCCACTGCCAGCGCGTCCCGCCGCCCTCGACGATCGGGACCGCGGGCTCCAGCCGCACCTGCAGCATGAGCACGCCCTCGCCGCGCGCAGCGAGCGGCGCCACGCACGCCTCCACGAGCCGTTCGAGCACCGCCCGGATCGCGTCGGCAGCCGCGTCGGTGGTGGCGAGCGGGGCGTCGAACTCCTGCGCGGCCCGCGGCCATTCGGCGCCGCGCGGTGCCAGCGGCGGCTCGGCACGCCGCCCCAGGAATTCCGCCCGCCGCCGCTCCAGGTCCGCGGGAAACCGCGCCGCCAGGCTCCGCGCCGACAGCCGCAGCACGCCGCCGACGGTGTCGATGCCCACCTCGCCGAGCGCCGCGAGCGTGGCGGCGTCGAGCCGCAGCGCCGTCGCGGGCAGGCCGGCGAGCGCGGCCGCGGCGCCGCCGGGCGGCACGACGGCCCAGCGCCGCCTGCGGGCGCGGCCATCCCGGCCGCGCGCGGCGCCGGGCGGCGCGAGCAGGTCGGGGTGGCGGGCGGCGGCCCAGGAGGCGCCGCCCGTGTCGGCGATGCCGACGCGGGCGTGCAGGCCACGGGCCGCGAGCGTCCAGGCGGCGGTGCGGGCCAGCGCCTCCTCGCCGCCGAAGAAGCCGGCCGTGCCGGCGACGTCGAGGCGGATGCACTCCGGCGGCCCGCCGCCAGTGGGCTCCTCGACGCCGACCGTGGGCGAGAACCGCCGGCACCACCGGGCCAGCCGCTCGAGTTCGAGCGCGTCGGCGCTCGGGTCGGCGGCGACGACCTCGGCGACGTGGCAGGCCCGCGAGCCGTGCGCCAGCGCGAGCACGGCCATGCCCTCGGCCAGCGACATGCCCGGCGCGATGGTGCGCGGGGTGTCGGGCCGGTCGCGGCCGGCCCGCCGGGGCGGCTCCGCCCAGGCCCACGACACGATCGCCATCACGCCGCGGCGCTCGCGCCGGCAGACGAACACCGGCACCTTCCGCAGTTCCGGTCGCTCGACGAGCCGCCGCTGCACCGGCCAGCGCGGCAGCCAGATCGTCATGACGCGCGGCATGACGCACCTCGCCTGCGGCTGCCGCCCGGCACAAGGACCTCCGCTGGATATGTCCCCGGAGTGTGTCCCGGCGCATCGTCCCCCGGCGCGCAGCCCCGCGCCCGGTGGCCGCCGATCTCCGCGGGCCGCGCGCCGGCGCCGCCGGCACGGCCGCCAGCGGCGCATTGCCGTCGGCCACTGCAGCAAGCCGCCGCGACCCCCCGGGCGGCGCGCCACGACCGTGCCCCGCGCGGGCG
>JBJTIV010000476.1:0-3084 GCA_046095145.1 Planctomycetaceae bacterium | reverse complement strand
CGCACCCCGTCGACCCCGTGCTCGTGCCCGGCTACGTGGCGCTGTTCGTCGCCATCGGCGGCGCCATTTTGGCCGTCAACCTGCTCGTGGGCTGGCTCGTGCGGCCGCGGGCCCCCAACGTCGAGAAGCTGGAGGTCTACGAGTGCGGTGAGCCGACGATCGGCTCGAGCTTCGTGCAGTTCGACCTGCGGTTCTATGTGGTCGCTCTGCTGTTCATCATCTTCGACGTGGAAGTGGCGCTGTTTTTTCCGTGGGCCACGGTGTTCGGCAAGGCGGTGCAACTTTCCGACCCGGCCCTCGTGACCGTGCAGGCTGACGGCGCGGAGCTCTTGCCCGCCGCCGCGGGGCTGATGAAGGAACTGGGCGTCAGCCGCCCGGCGGTGCCTGCGATCGCGCCGTCCGATGCCGCGAAGAACGCCGCCATATCGACGACGGCCGTGCGGGCCAAGAGTGACCCAGCCCGCGACACCGCCCACTCGGCCTCGGCCTGCGGCATGCTCTTGTCGCCGCGGGTCGCCTCGAGGCGGCTCTTCACGGCATCGGACGGCACGATCGTGGATTTTGCCCGGCTGCCCGTGGAGGTGGCCTGGGGCCGTTCCTCCCTCAATCCCACCGCCGTGGCGGCCTCGAAGGTGATCGTCGAGCCGGTCCACGGCGGCCCGAACCAGTAGGCGCCGGCGTAGCCGTCTCCCATGCATCCCGTCCTCATCGCCGGCTACGTCGCCCTGTTCGTCGCGGTCGGCGGCGCGTTCCTGGCCGTGAACCTGCTCGTGGGCTGGCTGGTGCGGCCCCGGGCCCCGAACGCGGAGAAACTCGAGGTCTACGAGTGCGGTGAGCCCACGATCGGCTCGAGCTTCGTGCAGTTCGACCTGCGGTTCTACGTGGTGGCGCTGCTGTTCATCATCTTCGACGTGGAGGTGGCGTTGTTCTTCCCGTGGGCCACCGTGTTCGGCAAGGCCACGCAACTCACCGATCCCGCGCTGCAGACGGTACAGGCCGACGGGTCGCTCTCCCCCGCCGCAGCCGGCCTGTACCGCGAGCTCGGCCTGCGGGACCCGGTGGTGCCCGCCCAGACCGGACCCTACCTGACGCCGACGCTGCCCGAGGCGCGGGCCGTGGCGGCCCGCCGCGGCGAACGCACGGAGCAGCAGGCGCTCGGCTCGTGGGCCGTGGCCCGCACCGGCTCGATGCTCGCCTGGACCGCCTTCGCCGACATGGCCGCCTTCTTCGCGGTGCTGCTCGTGGGCTTCGCCTACGTGTGGTACCGCGGTGACCTCGACTGGGTGCGGGCGGTATCGGCGGAACGCGGCTCCTGACAGACCCTCTTCCCTCCGGCTTGATCACCATGCGCGGCCCCGCGTTTCTCGAACAGCTCGAAGCGGCGCTCCCCGGCGCCGTCACGGGTACGAACCTCCAGGCGCTCGACCCGTGGATCGAGGTGGCCGCGGAGCGGATCGCCGACGTCTGCGGCTGGCTGAAGCACAAGAGCCCCGTTCGATTCGACGCGCTGGAGTGCATCACGGCGGTCGACTGGTGCGAGCCCGACCCGAAGAAGGCCGCGAAGCTCTCCTGGCAGCCGCACCTGGAGATCGTCTACCACCTGTGGAGCACCGCCTCCCGGGCGAGCCTCGTGCTCAAGTGCTCGCTGCCGCGCTGGAAGGGCGACGTGCCCGGGCACCTCCCGGAGATCCCCAGCGTGACGGGCGTGTGGCGCGGCGCCGACTGGCACGAGCGCGAGGTCTTCGACCTGTCAGGCGTCGCGTTCACCGGGCATCCCGACCTGCGGCGGATCCTCTGTCCGGAGGACTGGGAGGGCCACCCGCTCCGCAGGGACTACGAGATGCCGCTGGACTACCACGGAATCAGGGGGCGATGACCATGGCGAGCGTGGCCGGCGACGACCCGAGACTCTCGCTTGCACGCGGAAAAAGCCCTCCCTGGCCTTTTTCCGCTTGATCGACCGGAGGGAAAGCCGAGGTTTCCCTCGGTCGATGTGAGTCGCCTCGTGCGACGGGGACAACCGAGACAATTCAACCGCAGAGGGATCCTATGGCGCAACTGGTAGGCGACGATCCTCGCATCATCGAGTTCGACGTCCGCACCGACGAGATGCTCGTCAACATGGGGCCCCAGCACCCCAGCACCCACGGCGTGCTGCGGCTGGTGCTGCGGACCGACGGCGAGATCGTCTCGGAGATCGAGCCCCACATCGGCTACCTCCACCGCTGCGCCGAGAAGATCGGCGAGAACCTGACCGCGCGGCAGTGGATTCCCTACACCGACCGGATGGACTACCTGGCCGCGATGAACATGAACCTCGGCTGGGCCCTCGCGGTCGAGAAGCTCATGAAGTACGAGGTGAGCGAGAAGGCCCGCCACCTGCGGGTGCTGCTCTGCGAGCTGGGGCGGATCGCCAGCCATCTCGTGGGCATGGGCGCCTACGGCCTCGACCTGGGCACCTTCAGCCCCTTCCTCTACGCCTTCCGCGAGCGGGAGAAGATCCTCGACCTGTTCGAGGAGGCCTGCGGCGCGCGGCTCACCTACAGCTACATCACCGTCGGCGGCCTGACGGCCGACCTGCCCCCGGGCTGGCTGGCCAAGTGCGAGAAGTTCCTCGACGAGTTCGCGCCGGTCATCAAGGAATACCACGCCCTGCTGACCACCAACGCGATCTTCGTGAAGCGCACGGCCGCCATCGGCGTGCTCTCGCGCGAGATGGCGATCGACTACGGCTGCTCGGGTCCCGTGCTGCGGGGCAGCGGCGTCGACCAGGACATGCGGCGCGACGGCGAGGCGATCTACACCGGCATGTACGACGGCTACGCCTTCGAGATCGCCGTGATGAAGGACGGCCATTATCCCCGCGACCACGAGTATCCCCCCGTGCCGGCCGACGCGGTCCTCGGCGACTGCTGGCACCGGTTCTTCGTGCGGATGCTCGAGGTGGTGCAGTCGATGGATCTGGTGCGGCAGGCGATCGACCGCTATGCGTCGGCGAAGGGCACGATCGGCGAGCCGCTCAAGCTCACCGAGAAGATCCCCGCCGGCGACGCGTACCTCGAGACCGAGGCGCCGAAGGGCCAG
>JBJTIV010000475.1:0-5043 GCA_046095145.1 Planctomycetaceae bacterium | reverse complement strand
GCACTGGTCGCGCGCAGCCAACTCGAGCCGGGCGGACGCGTAGATCCTCACGCAGATACCGCACGGGCTCCTCGCCCCGGCCCGCGTTCAAGAGCTCCGCCGGAACTTGGCGCACCCCCTCGCGGCCGCCAGGCGCGTGCGCCGTCGGCGACGGAAAAGGCCTCCACGGCGCGGCCGCGACTGCCAGGCCACGACCGACGTCGCGACGTCGATCGCGAAGAACGTGCCCCCCTCGGTGCCGAAGCAGGCGCGCGACCCGGCGGCCGCCGGCGTGGTGCCCGTCGGCCCGTCGATCGGCACGGCCGCGGCCGCGGCGCCCGTGTCGGCGTCGACCACGTGGAGCTGGCCGTCGCAGCCGGCGATCAACACGCGGTCGCCCGCCTCGGTCCGCACGACCGTGGGCGCGCAGCGGATCTGGTCGGCGATCGTGAAGGTCCAGAGCACCGCGCCCGTCGCCAGGTCGAGGCAGGTGAGCGACGCGTCCTGCGAGCCCACGAGCACCCGGTCGCCGGCGGACCGTGGCAGGATCGTGGGGCCGCCGGAAATCTCTCCCTCGGTGGCATGCTGCCAGCGGACGTCGCCGGTCCCGCGGTCGAAGGCCCGCACCACTCCCGCGTCGTCGCCCACGACGACCAGCGGCACCGCCGCGTCCAGCGACACGGCCGCCGCCGAGGTGAAACCGGCGTCCTCCGCCGTGAACGACCAGCGGGTCGCGCCCGTGTCGAGGTCCAACGCGTGGAACCTGCCGTCGAGATCGCCCACGTAGACCGTGCCCGCGGCGATCACGGGCCCGGCGCCGAAGGCCGTCTTCTCGAAGTCGCGGCGCCAGGCCTCGGCGAGCGGCAGCCGCAGCTCGGCGGTCGAGCGGCCCGTGCCCGCGAGGCAGCCGCGGGCCAGCGGCCAGGCGTCGGCGGGGGCCGTGTCGCCGGCCGGCTCCGCCACCGCCACAGCCGCCGCCACGGCAAGGACGAGGGCGGTCACCATGAGTCGGCTCATCGGGCGGCCCCGTAGAGGGCGGCGAGGTCGGCGGCCGCCACCGGTCGCGGGTTGAACGCCGCCGTCCACTGCGCGGCGGCCGCGGCCGCCAGCGCCGGCACGTCGGGTGCGGCGACGCCGAGGCCGGCCAGCGACGTCTCCAGGCCCGCGGCACCGAGCAGGACCGTGAGCCACTCGGCCAGCCGGTCGCCGGCCGTGTCGGCGTCGGCGTCGAGGCCGGCGGCGGCGAGCAGGTCGGCATAGTGGGGCCCGGCGGCCGGGCCGTTGAAGCGCACCACGTGGGGCAGCATCAGGCCGACGGCCTGGCCGTGCACCACGCCGTGGGCGGCGGTGAGCGGGTTGGCCAGCGCGTGCGCCGCGCCGAGCATCGCGTTTTCGATCGCGAGACCCGCGAGCGCCGCCCCGAACTGCACCGCCGACCGGGCGGCGATCGTGCCGCCGCCGTCGACGAACAGCCCCGGCAGGTTCGTGGCCAGCAGCCGCCACGCCTCCCGGGAGCACATGCGGGAGGCGGGCGTGGCCGGCAGGCTCACGTGGCTCTCCACGGCATGCGCGAGCGCGTCGACGCCCGTGAGGGCCGCCAGCGTGAGCGGCTGGGTGAGCGTGAGGTTGACGTCGAGGATCGCCACCCGGAACGCCGCCCGCGGGTCGCCGCAGGCCATCTTCAGCCCGGTGTCCTCGGCCGTGACGAGCGCGAACGACTGCGTCTCGCTCCCCGTGCCCGCCGTGGTGGGCACACCGATCGAGGGGAGCAGGGGGCCCGTGGCCGTGCCACGACCCACGTAGTCGCGCATCCGGCCGCCGCAGGAGACGAGGAAGTTGATCCCCTTCGCGCAGTCCATCGAGCTGCCACCGCCGAGGCCCACGATGAGGTCGGGCCGCACGTCGCGCGCCACCGCCGCGCCGGCGGCCACCTGCGACTCCGTCGGATTCTCGGCGAACCCGGAGAACAGGGCCGTCGTCAGGCCCGCGTGCTCGAGCGCCTCGATCCCGGCCGCCGCGTGGCCCGCGTCGACGATGCCGGGGTCGCTGACCACGAGCGCGCGGCGGCCGCCGAGCTCGCGGGCCAGGGTCCCGAGCCTGGTGATCGAGCCGGGGCCCACCACCAGCCGCGGGCCGGGCCGCCACTCGAATTCCGCCGCCGCGTCGCGGGCCGCCATGCCGCCCTCGCTCACGTCGCCGCCGGCATGGCCCGCGGCGCGACCTCCGCCTTCCCCTCCGCCACCTGCAGGGCCCGCGATCGGTAGAGGAAGTCGATGATGTTGCCCTCGTGGGGCTGGAGCCAGTCGAGCTTCGTCGTGGGCACGGGGCCGATGTTGAGACGGTCGACGTGGGTGCAGTCGACGAGCTGGCGCCGGAACTCGGCGTCGGCGGTGAGCGCGGTGCAGACCAGCGTGGGGCCGATGCGGTCGAGCATCCGCGCCTGCGGGCACTCGACCACGCTCACGAACGGGAACATGTATTCGGCCCTGGCGATCTCGGGCTCCGGGCTCGCGCAGTGCACGACCGTGGGCCGCAGCCAGCCGCACCGTTCCCCCTCCACGAGCCGGTCGCCGTAGGCCGCGGTGACGTGCGTGACGCCGGGGGCCTTCAGCCCGCCCTCGATCTGGCTCCAGATCGCCCGGGCCGCGCCCGGCACCGTGAACGCGGCGAGCTGCGCGCCGGGATCGTCCGGGGGCCTGACCTCGACCGGGCCGAGCCGGGCCGCGACCGCCTCGGCGATGGCCCGCGTGTGGCGGCTGGCCCAGATGGCCGAGGCGTTGATGCAGCCGCGGCCGCTGTTGAGCGCCACGCTCTCGCACATCAGGTCGAGGTGGCGCTCCCAGTCGTCGACCACGTCGTCGCCGAGGATGACCTTCGAGAACCCGGGGCCGTGGACCTGCACACCCGCATGGCCGCGGTACTGCTCGACCGTCTTGGCGCTGCCGAAGATCATGCTCCGGCGGCAGCCGGCGAGGATGGCGCCGCCCACGTCGGTGGCTCCGGGATACAGGCCGATCGCCTCCGCCGGAATGCCCGCCTCGACCATGGCCGCGGCCATGCGGTAGGGCGTCCACGGCTCCTGGCTGCCCGGCTTCATCACGAGGCCCACGCCCAGGGCGACCACCGGCAGCCAGAGCGTGTGGACGCCGGGGGAGTTCGACGGCAGCACGAGGCCGAGCACCGGCGACTGCGCCTGGTAGCTGACGGTCACGCCGCGCGGCTCGACCCCGAAGCCCCGCCAGAGGATCGTCGTGTCGAGACCGCGTGACAGGGCGTCGAGGATCCGGTCCATGTTCGAGAGCACGAACATGTTCTTCTGCATGTTGGCCCGGCAGAGGCTCTCGGGCAGGCCCGTCGTGGCCGACTGGCTCTTCACGAAGTCGTGGGGCGACTGCGGCGCGCCGCCCACGGGCACGGTGCCGTGGGCGTAGAGAGTGCCGGCCGCCTGGAGCCGCTCGACCACCTCCTCGGGGCCGAGTGCCAGCAGCGCCCGCCGCGCCCGGCCCGCCTTCTCGAGGTCGCGGCCCACGATCGCGCCACCCACCTGGCTCACCTCGGCCACGGCCTCGCCGGTGAGGAAATGGACGAGGGTGTCCCGCTCGAGTGACTCGTAGGGCGTGCCGAACCGCCAGGCGGGCAGATGCATGGGTGGGTTCTCTGGCCGCGCGGAAGGAGCGGCTCAAGGTCAGAGGATACCACTCGCCGCCGCCCGCCGGTGCCGCCGACATGCCGTCGCCGGCGGTCGTCGCGACTGGGCGCCGCCTCCGGCGCCTGGATAGGATGCACGCATCGGGGCTCGGGGGATCGCAGCACTGGGGAGAACCCTGCCATGAATACCGTGAATACCGTGATGGACCTGCTCGACGAGAAGATGCGCGCCGGCCGCAGCCGGCCTGGTGCCGGCTGCGGGCCGATCGGCACGACGCCGGACGCCACCGTGCGCGAGGCGACGCGGCTCATGAACGACCACGGGATCGGCTCGCTCGTCGTGATGCGGGGCCGGCGGCTGGCGGGGATCTTCACGGAGCGCGACGTGCTCCGGCGGGTCGTGGCCGACTCGCGGTCGCCCGACACCACGCTCGTGGCCGAGGTGATGACGATCGACGTGCTCTGCTGCTCGCCCTCCTGCACCATCGACGACGTGGCGGAGCAGATGTGGCGGCACCGCGTGCGGCACGTGCCGGTGCTCGACGACGGGGGCGACGTGGTGGGCATGGTGTCGATCGGCGACGTGAACGTGCACCGCCACGCGCAGTGCGAACTCGCGCTGCACCACATGGAGCAGTACGTCCACGGCCGGACCTGACGCGGGCGGCTCCGGGCCTGTCGCGGGACGTGCGCGGGTGCTCGGGGCTGCCCACACCCTCTCGCCGGACGCTCCTTCCGGCTTCACGCCCGAGCTCGGCCTCCTGCCGACTCGGGCTGCGCCGCCCGCATTCCCTCGCTGGCCGAACGGGGTCCGCGGAGGCCGTCGGAGCCGGGGGCACTCATGCAAGCCCCGAGGCGGAAGCCCGGGGACACCGCGTCGCGGCGGAGACCGTCTGCCATGCCCCATGACGTCGCGGCGTATTCGGCATCTGCGCTCGATCCGCATGGAGACCGGAAACCGGGGCCACCCGGAGTCCCCCAGCTGCCGCAGGGGGCTTGAACAAGGACGGCGCGCAACAAAAAAACCGCACGCGCGGGGAATGCGGCGCGTCACATCGACTCGCCACCGCGTGACCGCCCCGCCTGCCACTCGCCTTCCCGTAGCTCGCGCTCCGGGCGTCCTTATTGGCACGTCGGGTGGTTCGGCGCGACACCCTCGAATCGGCCGCTGCGGCTCCGCATGCCAAGGCGAAAATCGGCAGGATGCCGATGTTTCGCCTGAAGTGACAACGCGGGCGTGGAGGCCCGCGCCGCCCGGCATGGTGAACCTCGGCTTCACCATCGCCGGGCCACAGGCTGCACGAGCCATGGAGGGTCGTGCAGCCGATGAAGTCAGTACACGCCCACCGTCGTCGTGGCGGCGAGCTCGTGGAACGGCCGCACGCCGCTGATGCCGTCCCAGGGATACTTCGCATA
>JBJTIV010000474.1:0-23229 GCA_046095145.1 Planctomycetaceae bacterium | reverse complement strand
TGATGGAGTGGCCGGCGGCCCGCCCGGACTCCCAGCCGGCTATTCCCGGAACTCGTCGTCCACGCTCTCGGTGCGGTAGATCGGGAGGTGGCGGTAGTAGACCTCGAGGATCATCGTCGCCAGCGACGTGCAGTAGAGGCGGCCGCCGTAGCTGACCGCATGGGGCCCCCCGTTGACCCCTTCGAGCCAGCTTCCCTTCTCGTGCCCCTTCCTCGCTTGAGACTGGAGGAGCATCGTCTTCATCCTGGCGTTCCATGCCTTCCACAAATCACCTCCCAGGTGGTGCATGACCTGCGTGGCGTAGTAGTCGTAGTAGAGGTCGTTCGTCGGCCCCACCCATGCGAGCCGTTTTGCGCCGTCCTGGATCACGGGGTGATCCTTCTTCCAGCCCACATACATCCGGCAGAGCAGTCCCACGGCCGACAGCGACGGCCTGTCCCTGGAATTGTCGGTGTAGCCGTAGGTGGCGCCGTCGTGCGACTGCACCGAGTCGAGGAATTCGACCGCCTTCTTCACCGTCAACGGATTGACCTGCAGGTAGGCCATGTCGCCGCTCTTGAGTGCCATGATCTGCCAGCCCGAGGCCGACGTGTCGCCGGGCTGCCCGGGCCGGTAGCGCCAGCCGCCGCCGCGCGGGTCCTGGGCCGCCATGATGTGGTTCAGCGCGAGTTGAGCCGGCCCGGCGAGTCGCCGATCCTGCGTCAGCCCGTAGCACTCCGAGAGCGCGATGCCGGCGAGCCCCTGGATGTAAAGGCCGTGCGTGCTTCGCGGCTCGTAGATCACGCCGCCTTGCTGCACGGACCGCGCGGCGAGAAACGCGATGCCGCGTTCGATCGCTTTCCGATGCCGGCCTTCCTGGTGCGTCTGGCCGCGGCCCAGGAACGGAAGCAAGGCCATCGCCGTCGCACCCGCCCGGTCCCCGGACTTGCCGGAGTGGCGGCATTCGCCTCGACACTTCGGGCATTCGCTGAAATCGAACGACCACGAGCCGTCCTCGAGCTGGTGCTCCATGAACCAGTCGAGCGCACGATCCACGGCGGCCTCGGTATCTCCACCGCCGCCGTTCTTCGCGGCCAGCGCCGCCGCGTTGCTACGGCCCCCGAAGCCCATCGCCGCGCCGCCGCCGATCTGTGACACCATGTCGCCGAAGGGCACGGGGATGGAGCCGACGTCGCCGACGTCGACCGCCAGTGGCGCGGCATCGAGTGCGTCGTCGGCGGTGACGACCTGCACGTTCTCGACCTCCGCCACGATCGCCGAGGGATCGGTCTCCGCAACGTCGGTCAGGTCCGTGGTCTCGAGCACCTGCTCTACCTCGAACTCCTCGAAGCGATCCTCGACCCGGGAAGCGGATGCCGTGATGACGCGAGGTTTCTCCTGCGTCGGTCGAGGCAGGGCTACGAGTGCCATCACCAGTAGTGCGCTGACGTGCACGAGCAGGCTTACCATCCAGGCGGGCAGGTGCCTCACGACGCTCGCCGGCCCATGAGCGAGGGGCGAATCGGCGCCGGCAGGTAGTCCACTTCGGCTGGCCATGGTCTGGTCACCACGCGATGCGGGGTGCTCGAAGACGACGCGTCCGTGCGATCGCAGCCGTTCTTCAGGTATCGTACATAGGGGGACTGTCCGGAGGCACGCCGGATCGCCGTCCGCAGCGCCGCGTGACCGGCCTCGAATCAGGCGGCTGGCGAGTGGCTCGACGACCCGGTACAGTCTGTCTCGACGGCCGCAACGGCGGCGCGGCTCCCCGGTCGGAGGCATGGCGATGGCGAAGGGCAAGAAGAAGCTCGAGGTGGTGCACCTGGTGTGCGAGGAGACGGGCGACGCCAACTACACCCTGCGGCGCAAGACCGGCGGCGAGAAGCTCAAGGTCAAGAAGTATTCGCCGCGGCTGCGGAAGCACACCGTCCACAACGAGAAGCGGAAGTAGGCCGCAGCGTTCAGCCGCGCCGAGCCGCCGCGTCCCGGATCAGGGCCGCGAGTTCCGCCTCGCCGCTCGTCAGGTGGATCGCGATCTCGACCGCGGCGAGCGGCACGCCGCCGAGGTCGTCGCGGCGGACCTTGACGAGATCCTTGAGCGTCGTGACCACGAGATCCGCCTGCTCGGCCGCGGCCCGCGCGGCGAGTGCGGCGAGGTCGGCCGGTCCGTAGGCGTGATGGTCGGCGAAGGCACGGAAGTCGACGACGTCGGCACCCAAGCCCGCGAGCGTGGCGCCGAATGCCGCCGGGTTGCCGATGGCCGCGAAGGCCAGCACCCGCCGGCCGCGGAGCGAGTCGAGCGGCAGAGGCCCGGCGGTCCAGCGCCGCAGCGACACCGGCGCGTGCTCGGACTCCGCCCACACGACTGGCCGCTCGGTTCGACGCGCGGCCGCGAGTGCGGCGCGGATTTCGTGACGGCGTTCCGCGTCGACCGCGGCGGCCCGGGTCAGCACCACGGCGTCGGCCCGGCCGAGGCCGGCGAGCGGCTCGCGGAGCAGCCCGCGTGGAAAGATCCTGCCGCAGCCGAACGGGTCGGTCGCGTCGATCGCGACGATGTCGAGATCGCGGCCCAGGCGGCGATGCTGGAAGCCGTCGTCGAGCACCGCGCAGTCGGCGTCCGCCGCCGCCGCACGGCCCACGGCGGCGACGCGGTCGCGATCGGCGACGTGCGGCACGCCGGGGACGAGCAGGCCGAGTTCGGCCGCCTCGTCGCTCGTGGCCCCCGCTGCGGCGCCGTAGCCGCGGCTCACGATCGCGGGACGGCGACCGGCCGCCGCGAGCAGCCGCACGGTCCAGGCCACGAGCGGCGTCTTGCCGGTGCCGCCGAGCGTGAGGTTGCCGATCGAAATCACGGGCAGCGACGCGCGGTGGACCGGGAACAGTCCCGCGTCATACGCGGCGTTGCGGGCGGCGACGGCCACCGCGTACGGGGCAGCCAGCGCCGCCAGGCAGCCCCGCGCCGCGACGGCCGCGGGACCCCGCGCGGACCCGTCGACGAGGCGGCGGAAGGCGGCGGCGTCGGGAAGCAGCGACATCGATCGGGGCGTCTCCGCGGGGTCTGCCACGGTGGCCCACGATAGCAGGGAGACCGCGAAATCATCGCGGCCCGCGGACTCGGTCGCCGATATAATCGGGATTGTTCCACGCGCGACGAAGACGATGCGATCGCGCGACCGGGAAACCATCGGCAGGCCTTTCCATGGCGACCGTGACAGGCAGCGAATCCCTGGCCGTGGCCGAATGGGAGCACGGGTCCGACTCGAAGTCGGACCGCTACCTGGCAACGCGACTGGCGGCCGCCAGCGCCGATTACAAGGGCGTCGCCATGGCGACGTTCGCGTTGGGTGCCGCGGTCGCCGCGGTGGCGTGGCTGGCACTGGGCGTGTTGGTCGAGCACTGGCTGGTTCCGGGCGGCCTGCCGGTCGCCGCGCGTTGGCTGTGGTTGGGCCTGGGAGTCTCGGCGCTGGTGGCCGCGGTCGTCCGCTGGGTGGTGCCGCTGGTGCGATACCGGGTGAACCTGGTCTACGCCGCCCGCGTCATCGAGCACGACCATCCCGAGCTCCACAACGACCTGGTCAATGCGGTGCTCGTCAAGGCGCACCCGGACGGTGCGTCGCCGCGGGTCGCCCGCATGCTCGAGCGACGGGCCGCGAAGCGGCTCTCGGGGGTGCCCGCCGACGGGATCGCGGACCGGGGACTCGCCCTCAGGCTCGCGATGGCGCTCGCGGTGCTGGTGGCGGCCGGCTGCATCTATCAGCTCGTCGCGCCGAAGAGCCTGGTGGTGTCGGCGGGGCGGCTCGTGGCGCCATGGTGGGGCATCGCGGCACCCGCCCGCGTGACGATCAAGGAGCCGCGTCTGGCGTGGCGGATGCCTCCCGACGAAGCCGGCGGCGAGCGTCCCGCGCATCCGCTGCAGGTCAGCCGCGGCGCCGGATCGCTGATCCGCGGCCGCCAGCTGCTCGTCGAGACCGACGTGACGGGTCTCCGCGGCGACGAGCGGCCCACGCTCGAGGTCACGCCGATTCGCGACGACGGCACGGTCGACGCCGCGTCGGCCTGGCGGGTGTCGCTCGCGGCTGCGGGTCGCTCTGCCGCGATGGCGACCGTGCTGCCCGACGCCGTGCGCGGCCTGCAGCACGGGGTGGAACTCGTGGTGACGGCCGGCGACGCGCGGAGCGAACGGATCCGCGTGGCCGTCGTCGACACGCCCACGCTGCTCGTGCGCGAGGTCCGCTACGAGTTTCCGGCCTACACGGGCAAGCCGCCCGAGACCGTCGCCTGGCAGGGCGACCTGCGGGCGCCGGAGTTCACGAAGGTCACGCTCACGGCCGAGAGCAACCGCCCGCTGGACGTGGCCTGGGTCGATCCCGAGTGCGCGGGTCGCGAGAGCGAGCGGAAGCGGCTGCGGATCGGACAGCACGACCTGTCGCGCGCGATCGGCGAGTTTCCGCTGCGGATGAACGCCGACCGCACGGGACCGGAGTTCGCCTCGTATCGCCTCGGCTTCCGGCCACGAGCGGCCGCGGGCGCGCCGGAGACCGAGATCGTCGAGAAGCTCGAGCAGCGCGTGGAGGTGATTCCCGACCTGCCGCCCGAGGTGACGATCGAGGCCCCGGACGACGCGATTCGCGTGCCGCCGTCGGCGCCGGTGGCGATCCGCGTGCGGGCGGTCGATCCCGACTACGCATTGGCCCGCGTGTTCGTCGAGGCGCGCGTCGACGGGGCGCCGGTGCGGCCGGAGGCCAGGTTGCTCGAGAAGCCGCATGCCGGCGTGTTCAACGGGACGGTCGAGATCGTGCCGGAGCGGCTGGGGGCGATCGCGGGCCGGAAGCTGGAGTATCGCGCCGTGGTCGAGGACACGCGGCCGGAGCGGCCCAACCGCACCGAGTCGCCCTGGCGCACGCTGCAGATCGACGCCGCCGCCCGTCCACAACCGCCGGCCCGTCAGCCGGCCGCCGACGGGGAACGAGCCGAGCAGGGCGATCCGCAGGGAGTCGTTGGTGCCGCGGAAGATGGTGCGCCCGGCGAACCACGCCACGCGGGCGAACAGAAGACTATGGACGGTCAGCAAGGAGGTCAGCAAGGAGGTCAGCACGGAGGTCAGCAAGGAGGTGGCGCGGGCCGAGAGCCGCGACAGGACGGACAGGTCAAGGTGAACCAGTCGCGAACTGAGAAAGTCGGAGATGTGACGCAGAAGCAGGACCAAAATCAGAACGGAAAGGCGCAAAAAGAAGAGCAGCACCGGAAGAACGCCGTAGCCAACGACGGCACCAATGACGGTGAAGCGATGGAACGAATCTTGCGGCATCGCGGAAAGGGTTCCCTGCAGCAGGAGCAGGAGCAGGTTGGTCAGCCCGAGGTGAACCAGAAGTTGAATGCGGAGGTTGGTGACGTGGCCCAGCAGCAGGATCAGGAGCAGAGGGGCGATGTACAGCAGGAGCGGAATCAGGACGGGGAGTCCCGGGAGTCGCGTGGTCAACAAGACGGCGTCGGTTCAGGGAGCCAGTCAAGAAGCCAAGCGTTGCAAGACCACAGAGGTTCGCAGCAGCGGACTCAACAACAGAATGAGCAAGCGCAATCTGACAACAATCAAAACCAGCAAGCGCAGGCCCAGCAGGAGGACGCAAGTGCTAGCCAGGACCAGGAGACACAGAAGCAACAGGGGCAGGCAGTCGTGAGCCAGAGGCAGCAGAGCCAAGTGCAGCAAGGACAGGGAGTTGTGAGTCAACAGCAGCAGGGTCAGGTTCAGCAGGCGCAAGGAGTTGTAAGTCAGCAGCAGCAGGGCCAAGCCCAACAGGGTCAGGGAGTCGTGGGTCAACAGCAACAGTTGCAAAAGGAAGGTCCGTCGGTAGTGGGTCAGTCTCCAAGAAATCAGCTGGATTTGGGAAATAGGGCATCTTCTCGTGAGATGGAGTGGACTGACCCGGAAGTGGCCCATGCCCGCAACGCCGCCGATCTGGCCATCGAGCACCTCCGCGACAGCGTGAACCAGGGCCGCACCGACGTGCTCGACGAACTCGGCTGGACGCCCGAGCAGGCCCGCGCCTTCATCGAGCGGTGGCAGAAGATGCGCTCGCTCGCCGAGAGCGGCGATCCCGTCCAGCGGGGCGAGTTCGAGCGGTCCGTGCGGAGCCTGGGCCTGCGGCCCAACGGCGTGCGCAGCGGCCGTGATGTGCCCGCCGACCGCAAGGGTGGCGAAGCTGAAGGCCGCCGCAGCCGGCCGCCCGCCGCCTACCGCGAGCAGGTCGAGGCCTATCTGCGGGGAACGGGGGGCGGATGAGCGACGCCTGCGAGGGCCCCCGGTATCTCGTGTCGTTCGGACCGAAGCGGGTGCCGCACTGCTTCACCGACGTGCTCATCCTCGGCGGCGGCCTGGCCGGCCTGCGGGCGGCCCTGGCCGTCGATCCGCGGCTGGCGGTCACGGTCGTGACGAAGGACGACCTGCGCGGCTCCTCGAGCCAGTGGGCGCAGGGCGGCATCGCCGGCGTCGTCGATCCCGAGGACCGCTTCGACAACCACGTGGCCGACACGCTCGCCGCGGGGGGCGGCCTGTGCCACGAGGACGTGGTCGACGCCGTGGTCCGCGAGGCACCCGCCCGGATCGCGGAACTCGTCGCCTGGGGCACCCGGTTCGACGCCGCCAACGGGAGTCTCGCGCTCGGCCGGGACGGCGGCCACAGCCACCACCGCATCGTCCACGCGCTCGGCGACGCGACCGGCCGCGAGGTGATGCGGGCGGTCATCGAGCGCACGCGGCAGCTCGAGAACCTCTCCGTCTGGCCCGACACCTTCACCATCGACCTCGTGACCGACGAGTCGGGCTGCCGCGGCGCGCTCGTGTGGAACCCGGCCCACGGCAAGACGATCGTCTGGGCGCGCCGCACGATCCTGGCCACCGGCGGGGCGGGGCAGCTCTACCGCGAGACCACGAATCCCCCGGGCGCCAGCGGCGACGGCCTGGCGCTGGCCTGGCGGGCCGGCGCCGAGCTGCGCGACATGGAGTTCATGCAGTTCCATCCCACGGTGCTCTACATCGCCGGCGGCGCGAGGAGCCTGATCACCGAGGCCGTGCGAGGCGCGGGCGCCCGCCTCGTCGACCGCGACGGCCACCGCTTCATGCCCGAGTTCGATCCGCGGGCGGAACTGGCCCCGCGCGACGTCGTCTCCCGGGCCATCACCGTGGTCATGCACCGCACGCACCACGCCAACGTGTATCTCGACCTCTCGCACCTCGACGCGGCCATGGTCCGCGCGCGGTTCCCGGGCATGGCCGAGATCTGCGCGAAGTTCGGCCTCGACCTGGCCCGCGACCGGATCCCGGTGCGGCCGGGCGCCCACTACATGATCGGGGGCGTGACGGTCGACGATGCGGGCCGCACGAGCCTGCCGGGCTTGTTCGCGGCGGGGGAGGTGACCTCCAGCGGACTCCACGGCGCCAATCGCCTCGCCAGCAACAGCCTGCTCGAGGGCCTCGTCTACGGCGCCCGCGCCGGGGCGGCCGCGGCCGCCGAGGTGCTGGCCGACGGGCCCGACGGCGACGAGTTCCGCGTGCCGCCACTGGCCGCCCCGCGGGCGGCCGAGCCCGGGACGGGGGGCGGCGTGCTCGACCTCGCCGACATCCGCAACTCCCTGCAGGCGCTGATGTGGCGGCAGGTCGGGGTGGAGCGGACGGGCGCGGCACTCGCCGAGGCCCTGGGCACGGTGGAGGGCTGGTGCCGCTACGTGCTGCCCCGGCAGTTCGCCGACCAGCAGGGCTGGCAGCTGCAGAACATGCTGGAGGTGGCGCGGCTCATGATCCGGTCCGCGCTCGAGCGGTGCGAGACCCGGGGCGTCCATTTCCGCTCGGACCACCCCGAGCCGAGCGACGAGTGGCGGGCCCACCTCGCCTGGCGGCGGGGCGGCGCGGGGTCGCGGCTGGAGCCGCTGCCGACGGCCGCGGGCGCCCGGGCGTGACGCGGGGATTGCCGGGAGCCGCGGTCGGCGAAACAATATCGCCGTCTCCTCGCAGCAAGGCGGCTTCTTCGCGATGACCCAGGGCACCAGCACGACCGGTCCGGCCATGATCGAGGCCGACGGCCTCTGCAAGTTCTACGGCGAATTCATCGCCATCCAGGACGTCTCCTTCCGCGTGCCGCGGGGGGAGATCGTCGCCTTCCTCGGCCCCAACGGCGCCGGGAAGAGCACGACCATGAAGATCCTCACCGGCTACCTCGCCCCCTCGGCGGGCACCGCCCGGATCGCGGGCCACGACATGTCGACCGACCGCCTCGCGGGGGCGGCCCGGCTGGGCTACCTGCCGGAGAACGGCCCGCTCTATCCGGACATGACGCCCCGCAGCCTGCTCGAGTTCTTCGCCGACGCCCGCGGCCTCACCGGGGCCCGCCGGCAGGAGCGGATCGAGGCGGTCGTGAAGCAGTGCGAACTGGGGAGCGTGATCGGCAAGGCGATCGGCAAGCTCTCCAAGGGCTACCGCCAGCGGGTGGGGATGGCCCAGGTGCTGCTGCACGAGCCCGACGTGCTGATCCTCGACGAGCCCACCAGCGGCCTCGACCCCAACCAGATCCGCGAGGTCCGCGAGACGATCCGCCGCCTGGGCCAGAGCAAGACCGTGCTGCTCTCCACCCACATCCTCCAGGAGGTGGAGGCCCTGGCCGACCGGGTGATCCTCATCTCCGAGGGTCGCCTGCGGTTCGACGGCACGCCCGCCGAGTTGCGGCAGGGCGGCCGCCCGCTCGACGAACGCTTCCACGAACTCACGCGCTCCGCCTGACCGCCCCGCCCGCCGCCCCGCCTCTCCCGCCCAGCATCCGATCCGCAGGATTCGAGCCCATGAAGTGGCACGTTCTCGACGCCGTCTTCAAGCGGAATTTCACCGCCTACTTCTCCAACCCCACGGGCTACGTCTTCATCTGCGTGTTCGTGCTGCTCGGCTCGCTGGCCGCCTTCTGGCCGCCCGAGTTCTTCAACTCGAATCTCGCCAATCTCGACCAGCTCAACCGGCACCTGCCCTTCCTCCTGCTCGTGTTCGTGCCGGCGATCACGATGAGCGTGTGGGCCGACGAGCGCCGGCAGGGAACCGACGAACTGCTGCTGACCATCCCGGCGAGCGACTGGGAGGTGGTGTTCGGCAAGTACCTCGCGGCCGTCGGCATCTTCACGGTCGCGCTCATGTTCTCCTGCGTCTGCAACCTCGTGATCCTGCTCCGCTGGGGCACGCCCGACGCCGGCCTGTTCCTCACCAGCTACCTCGGCTACTGGTTCACCGGCCTTGCGATGCTCGCGATCGGCATGGTGGCGAGCTTCCTGACGAGCAACCTCACGGTGGGCTTCATCCTCGGGGTGCTGCTCAACGCGCCCCTGGCGCTGGCCGAGCGGGCGGGCACCGTGATGGGGCCGTGGCTCGCCGAGCGGGTCCGCGGCTGGAGCCTGGCCGAACAGTTCTCCGACTTCGGCCGCGGCGTGGTGAGCCTGCCGGCGATCGCGTATTTCCTGGGCGTGGTGGCGGTGTGCCTCTACGGCTCCATGGTGCTCATCGGACGGCGCCACTGGCTGGGCCGGCGGGACGGCGGCGCGCCGGGGCTCCACTACCTGGCCCGGATCGCGGGGCTCGTGGCCGCGGCGGCGGGGCTCGTGCTTGTGCTCCAGGCGTTCGACCAGCGGCTCGGCCTGCGGGCCGATCTCTCGGAGGAGCGGATCAGCTCGCTGTCGCCCGACACGCGCCGGCTGCTCGCCGGGCTCGATCCCGAGCGGCCGATCGAGATCACGGCCTACGTGAGCCCGACCGTGCCCGAGGACTACGCCCAGACGCGGCTCAACCTGCTCAACACGCTGCGGCAGTTCCAGCGGCTCGGCGGTGGCAAGATCCGGGTCGACGTCGTCCCCACGGAGCCCAAGACCGAGGCCGCCACGCTCGCGGCGCAGCAGTTCGGCATCGAGCCGCAGACCGTGCTGGCCAGGGTGCGGGGCGCCTACCGCGAGGAGGAGATCTTCCTCGGCTGCGGCTTCACGAGCGGCCTCGAGAAGGTCGTCGTGCCCTTCTTCGACCGGGGCACGCCGGTCGAATACGAGCTCATCCGTTCGGTCTGCACCGCGGCCCAGCAGAAGCGGAAGCGGCTCGGGGTGCTCGCCACCGACGCCGACCTGTTCGGCGGCTTCGACATGATGAGCGGGCAGTCGCGGCCCCGGCAGCCGATCCTCGAGGAGCTCGAGAAGCAGTACGACGTGACGCAGGTCGACGCCTCCGCACCGATCACGGAGACCTTCGACGTGCTGCTCGCGGTGCAGCCCTCGTCGCTGGGCCCCGAGCAGATGGCCAACTTCGTGGCGGCGGTCGAGGCCGGCCAGCCGGTGGCCGTGTTCGAGGATCCGCTGCCGGTGCTGATGACCAACGTGCCCGGCACCGGCCAGCCGCGCCGCAGCCCGATGGGGCCGATGGCGATGTTCGGCCCGCAGAGCCAGCCCAAGGGCGACCTGTCCCTGCTGTGGCGGGCGCTCGGCGTGCGGCTGGCCGCCAAGCCGGCGGCGATCGGCGGCATGGGCGAGAGCCCCTACGTGGTCAGCCAGGACTACAACCCGCATCTGAAGCTCGAGCTGCCCGCCGAGTTCGTGTTCATCGACTCGAGCCTCGAGGCCCGCGACGCCAAGGAGGCGCCCCCGGGCTTCAACCAGCAGGACCGGATCACCTCCGGCCTGCAGGAGGTGCTGTTTCCGTTTCCTGGCGGCCTGGTGCGCGAGGGGGGCGCCGACGTGACCTTCGAGCCGCTGGTGCGCACGGCGGCCCCGCGGACCGGCACGATCGAGGTCGACCAGGTGATGAACAACCGCGGCGACATGCGGCAGCTGCGGGTCTTCGAGCGGCGGGCCGACGAGTCGCTCGTGCTGGCGGTGCTGGTGGAGCGGGCGGCACGGCCGGCCCCGGAAGCGAAGCCCGGCGACGCCGGGGCCGACGCCACGCCGCCCACTCCGGCGGGCCAGCCGATCCGGGCGGTGGTCGTGGCCGACATCGACCTGCTCGACGGGCGGATCTTCGGCCTGCGGAGCCGGCCCGACGAGGTGTTCGGGCTCGACTTCGACAACGTGGAGTTCGCCCTCAACGTGCTGGACGAGCTCGCCGGCGACGAGCGGTTCATCAACGTCCGCAAGCGGAAGCCGAAGCACCGCACGCTCGAGCGGATCGAGGACGCCGTGGCCGAGTCGCGGCAGAAGACCGAGGACGAGCGGCTGCAATTCATCGCCGACTTCGAGGAGGAGGAGCGGAAGGCCAACGCCGAGATGCAGAAGGAGATCGGCGAGTTCGAGCAGAAGATCCGCGACATGGAGGCGCAGGGCGACGCCGACCCGCAGGCGGCGATGCAGGCGATCCAGCAGCTCGCCAGCCGGCAGCGGCTGGCCCAGCGCCGGCTCGACACCAAGATCGAGGCCCTGAAGCGGAAGCGCGACGCCAAGATCGACGCCGCCGAGCGGGATCTGGAGGGCCGGGTCCGCGCCGAGCAGGACCGGCAGAAGTGGCTGGCCGTGCTGCTGCCGCCCATCCCGCCGCTCGTGGTGGCGTTCTTCGTGTTTTTCCGGCGCCGCGCGCAGGAGCGCGAGGGCGTGTCGCGATCGAGGCTCAGGTGAGAGGGAGGCCCGGCATGGCGGGGGCGCTGGAGGAGACGCGGCAGACGGCGGCCACGGCGGCCGCGATGCGCCGCCGCACGCTGGCGTTCGTGGGCGTGGGTGCGGGGCTGCTCGTGGCGGGCTGGCTCGCGCAGCCGCGGTTCAGGCCGGCGGGCGTGCAGCCCGAGATCGAGCGGGTGCTGTTCCCCGAGCTCTCCGACGCGGCCAAGGCGGCGAGCCTGGAGATCGTCTCCTTCGACGACGAGCTGGCGACCCTGCGGCCCTTCAAGGTGGCCCAGGCCGGCGGCGTGTGGGTGCTGCCGGCCCACGAGAACTACCCGGCCGACGCCAAGGACCAGCTCGCCGCGGCCGCCACGGAGCTCGTGGACCTCCGCTTCGTCGACGTGGCGAGCACGTCCCCCGGCGACCACGAGACCTACGGCGTGATCGAGCCCGACGCCGAGAAGATCGAGGTCGGCATGACGGGGGTGGGCCAGCTCGTGGACATCCGCGACGCGTCGGGCAACCGGCTGGCGCGGCTCGTGATCGGCAAGCAGGCCAAGCGGCCGGGCCCGCAGGCCGAGGGCGGCCGCACGCTCCGCTACGTGCGGACGGCCGGGCAGGATCCGGTGTACCTCGTGGAGATCGACACCTCCAAGTTCACGACGCGGTTCGAGGACTGGATCGAGAAGGATCTCCTCAAGCTCTCTCCGTGGGACGTCCGGCGGATCGAGATCGACGATTCGTCGTGCACGTTCGGCATCGACGAGACCAGCGGCCGGCCGCTGGTCTCGCAGGAGCGCCGCGGCCTGTTCGAGCTGGCCTACGACGACAAGGACGCCGCCTGGTCCGCCGTGAAGCTCGAGAGCTTCGACAAGGCCAACAAGCCGAAGCCCGCGCCGCTGGCCGCCGACGAGGAGCTCGCCTCGGCGAAGCTCAACGACCTCCGCAACGCGCTGGGCGACCTGAAGATCGTCGACGTGGCCCGCAAGCCCGCCGGCCTGAGCGGAGAGCTGCGGGCGGAGAAGAAATTCACCGAGGACCGCGAGGCCGTCCTGTCGCTGGCGCAGCGCGGGTTCTACCCCTTCGACTCGGGCGACATCCTCGCGAGCGACGGGGAGACGGTGGTGGGCATGAAGGACGGCGTGGAGTACGTGCTCCGCTTCGGCAACGGCACGACCGTGGCCGGAGCCGACGCGCTGCCCCCCGCCGGCGCCGGCGAGAAGGCGGCCGACGGGACCGGCGACGAGGTCACGGGCCGCTACCTGCTCGTCATGGCGCGGTTCGACGAGTCGCTGCTCGAGAAGCCGACGCTCGAGCCGGTGCCCGACGCGGCCGCGGAGGCCGCGAAGGCCGACGGGGACGCCGCGGCGGGCAAGGCCGCGGAGGAGCTGGCCAAGGCGGACGCGGAGGAGGCCAAGGCCCAGGCGGCGGTCGAGGAGCGGCGCCGCGTGGAGCGCGAGAACCGGCGGAAGCAGGAGGAGTACGACGAGCGGGTGAAGGCCGCGCAGAAGCGGGTGCGGGAGCTCAACAATCGCTTCGCGGACTGGTATTACGTGGTGTCCGACGCGGAAGTGGCGAAGATCCATCTGGATCGCTCGGAAATCGTCGTGCGGAAGGAGGCCGCCGCCGCGACCTCGGACGCGCCGTCGGTCCCGCCGCCGAAGGAGTAGGCACCCGGTCGATCGCCGTGGCACGATAGGGCCGGCAGGACGCCACGGGACGGCCGGAATTCCATGTCAGACATCCTCACCTCGCCGCGGCCCTCCCGCTTCGGCCGCGCCGTGGGGTTCCGCCTCGCCGGGATCGGCAGCCACGTGCCCGCCACGGTCGTCACCAACGCCGACCTGGCGCGGCTCGGCTGCGACCCGCAGTGGATCGTGGCCCGCTCCGGCATCCACGAGCGGCGGCAGGCGGACGCCGACACGGCCACCAGCGACCTGGCTGCGGCCGCGGGCCGCGCCGCGGTCGCCGACTCGGGCCGTCCGGCGGGCGACGTGGACTTGGTCGTGCTCGGCACCTTCACCCCCGACACCTGCATCCCCTCGACCGCCTGCGTGGTCCAGGAGAAGCTCGGCCTCGACGCGCCGGCGATGGACGTGACGGCCGCCTGCGCCGGCTTCGCCTACGCGCTGGTCACCGCCGCGCAGTTCGTGGCCACGGGCACGAGCCGGCTCGCGCTCGTGATCGGCGCCGACACCAACTCGCGGGTGGTCGATCCCGAGGACGTGAAGACCTGGCCGCTGTTCGGCGACGGCGCCGGCGCGGTGCTGCTGGAGCCGGTGCCCGCCGACGACCGTCCGGAGCGGGGGCTGCTCGCCTTCGCGCTCGGCTCCGACGGCCGCGGCGCGGGGCTCCTGGCCTGCCCGATGAGCGGGTCGCGGCGGCCCGTGACCGCGGAGGGCCTCGCCCGCCGGGAGCAGTTCATGCAGATGGACGGCCGGGCGGTGTTCAAGTGGGCCATCCGGCTGGCCGAGGACAACATCCGCCAGGTCGTGGACCGCTCCGGCGTGCCCCTCGATCACGTCGACCTGTTCGTGCTGCACCAGGCCAACGCCCGGATCATCGAGGGCGCCCGGGAGGCGCTCGGCGTGCCGGCGGAGAAGGTGTTCATGAACCTCGACCGCTACGGCAACACGTCGTCGGGCTCGATCCCGCTGGCGCTCGACGAGGCCTGGAAGGCGGGCCGCGTCGGTCCGGGGAGCACGCTCGTGGTCTGCGGCTTCGGCGGCGGCCTCGCCTGGGGCAGCGCGGTGTGGAGACTCTAGCGATGGCCGACGTGAAGAAGCTGCCCGCGCGGCGGGACGTGGCCGTGGGCGACACGTGGGACCTGGCGTCGCTCTGCGCGTCGGACGCCGCGTGGGAGGAGGCCCTGGCGGTCTGGGAGGAGCGGATTCCGCAGATCGGCGCGTACCAAGGCACGCTGGCCACGTCACCCGGGCGGCTCGCCGAGTGCCTCGAGCACGAGTTCGCCTTCGAGCGCGAGGGGGACCGTCTCGGCACGTACGCGATGCTCCGGGTGAGCGAGGATCTCGGCGCCGCCGACTCCCAGCGGATGGTGGGCCGCTTCCAGCACGTGGCCACGCGGGCCGCGGAGCGGACGAGCTTCATCAATCCGGAGATCCTGGCCATCCCGGCCGACACGCTCGCGGCCTGGATGCAGCTGCCGGAACTCGCGCCCTACCGATTGGTGCTCGAGCGGCTCGTGCGCACGCGGCCCCACGTGCTCTCCGAGCCCGAGGAGAAGCTGCTGGCGATGCAGGGCACCTTCGCCGGCACGGCCGCCAAGGCCTTTCGCCAGCTCACCGACGCCGACCTGAAGTTCGGCAGCGTCACCACGGGCAAGGGCGAGCAGGTCGAGCTCTCCAACGCCACGTTCACCACGCTCCTCCACGACACGGATCCCGCAGTGCGGCGGACGATATTTCACCAGTTCTACGCGCAGTACAAGGCCCACGCGAACACGCTGGCCGCCACGCTCGCGGGCTCCAACGAGCGCGACATCTACGACGCCCGGGTGCGGAACCATCCCTCGGCGGTGGCGGCGGCCCTGTTCGCCGACAACGTGCCGCTGGCCGTCTACGACCAGTTGATCGCGGCCGTCCGCGCCAACCTACCCGCCGTCCATCGCTACTATGCGCTGCGGAAGCGGGTGTTGAAGCTCGACGCGATCCACCAGTACGACACCTACGTGCCACTGGTGCCCGAACTCGAGCAGCGCCACTCCTGGGACGAGGGGGTGACGGTGATCATGGAGGCGCTCGCACCGCTGGGGAAGGAATACTGCACGCGGCTGGAGCAGGGCCTGCGGGGCCGCTGGTGCGACCGCTACCCGAACGCGGGCAAGCGGTCGGGCGCCTTCAGCTCGGGCACGTACGACTCCGATCCCTACATCCTCATGAACTTCCAGCCGGAGGTGATCGACGAGGTGTTCACGCTGGCCCACGAGGCCGGCCACTCGATGCACACGCGGTATTCGGCCGAGGCCCAGCCCTTCCAGTACGCCGGCTACACGATCTTCGTGGCCGAGGTGGCGAGCACCTTCAACGAGCAGCTGCTGACGCGGCTGCTGCTCGAGCGGGCGCAGACGAAGCCGGAGCGGGCGGCGATCCTGGCCCGCGAGATCGACTCGATCCGGGCCACGATCGTGCGGCAGACGATGTTCGCCGAGTTCGAGCGGAGGAGCCACGCCTCGGCCGAGGCCGGCGAGCCGCTCACGCTGGAGCGGATCCGCGGCCTGTACCGCGAGCTGCTCGACGCCTACTTCGGTCCCGACTTCGCGATCGACGACGAGCTCGAACTCGAGTGCCTGCGGATCCCGCACTTCTACAACGCGTTCTACGTCTATAAGTACGCCACCGGCCTGGCAGCCGCGATCGCGCTCTCGACGCGCGTGGCCGAGGGCGTGCCGGGCGCGCTCGACGCCTACCTCGGCTTCCTGAAGGGCGGCTCGTCGAGGTGGCCGCTCGACCTCCTCCGCGACGCGGGCGTGGACCTGGAAAAGCCCGAGCCGGTGGCGACCGCGCTCACGCGGTTCGGCGAGCTCGTCGACGAGCTCGGTACGTTGCTGTAACGGGAATCTTCACGGCACGGCTCGACATCATGTCGACCGTGCCTTGGCCGGCCTCCGCCGGCTGGGGTGAACCCGGCCATCCGGGCCTGGCGCCGTCGAGTGCGGGCAGGGACATCATGTGGCTTTCGAGACTCGTTTCGAATTGCTGACAGGCTCGCGGCAGGCATACGGAGTCCCGTCGCGTGCGCTCCGGGCTTTCATACGCACACCACGAAACCCGCAAGGGGTTGCCCGTGCCATCGAGCCGGCGTAGGCGGCCAGCGTAGCCCGGAGGGCGAAGCGCAGACGCCTCCGAGCGAACGGAGGCCAGGATGGCCGCAGTGAGCGTCCGGACGAGATGGCACGGGCAACCCCACCCGGAGCGCGTGTCCGGCGAGCGGGTGCGTGCAGACCCGAGCCTCACCCACCGCGGGCGAGTTCGACGAGCGGCCTCACCATGGAGCCCGTCGCGCCCCCGTCGGTCCACGGCTTCGGCTTCTCCGCGAAGGCCGGGCCGGCGATGTCGACGTGGGTCCAGGGGATGCCCCCCACGAACCGCTCCAGGAACTTCGCGGCCGTGATCGCGCCCCCCCAGCGGCCGTCGCCCACGTTCTTGATGTCGGCGACGTCGCTCGAGATGTGCTCGTCGTAGTCCGGGTACATCGGCAGCTGCCAGACCGGCTCGCCGACGGCGCGGGCCGCGGCGGCCACGCGGTCACACCAGGGCTGGTCGTTGGTGAACAGGCCGGCCACGTCGTTGCCCAGGGCCACCATGCAGGCGCCGGTGAGCGTGGCCACGTCGACGATCCGCCCGGGCTTCATGCCCCGCACCACGTCGAGCACGTCGGCCCGCACGATGCGGCCCTCGGCGTCGGGGTGGTGGACCTCGATCGTGGTGCCGCTGCGGGCGGTGATCACGTCGCCGAGCTTGTAGGCGGCGGGGCCGGTCATGTTCTCGACGAGGCCGATCGCGGCGACCACGTCGATGGGGAGGTCGAGGGCGGCGATCGTGGCGATCGCGGCGAGCACGGCGGCGCCGCCCGACATGTCCATCTTCATGGTCAGCATCGACTCGGACGGCTTGAGCGACAGGCCGCCCGAGTCGAAGGTCACGCCCTTGCCCGCCAGCGCGAGCGCCGGCAGCGCGTCGGGCGAGCGGCCCGCTCCGCCGCGGTGCCGGAGGATCACCAGCCGCGGCGGCCGCGCGCTGCCCCGGCCCACGGCCAGCAGCGCCCGGCAGCGCTCGCGGACGAGCCGCTCTTCGTCCCAGATCTCGATCTCGAGGCCCGTGCGGCCGGCGACGGCGGCCGCCTCGTCGGCGAAGGACTGCGGGTAGAGGTCGTCGGGCGACATGTTCACCAGCCGCCGCGCGAGGTTGACGCCCGCGGCGATCGTGGCGCCGGTGACGACGGCCGCGGGGGGCGTGCCGGTCCAGACGGTCGCGCCGAAGGGCGTCCGCCGCGGCTCGGCGCGGTAGAGATCCTGGCCCACCATGCCCACCGCCGCGCCGGCCACCGCCTGCTCGGCCTGCGCCGCCGACCACCAGGCGTCGCCGGCGAACACGACCTTCGACCGCGGCCGGCCCGCGAGGCTCCGCGCCGCCGCGGCCGCGGCGCGGTGGACCACGCCGCCGTCGACGGCCTCGCGCTTGCCGAGACCCGCCACGAGCACCTGCGCGGCCGCCACGCCGGACGCCCCGAGCAGGGGCACGCACTCGTAGCGCTTGCCGGAGAGTTCGCCGGCGGCCGCGAGGCGGGCGAGCAGCCCGCCGCAGGCCCGGTCGACCTCCGCGGCGGCGCCCGCGCCCACGCCCCCTTCGGTGAGGAACACGACGAGCGCGTCGGCGGTGATCGCGGTGGGGCTGGCGTGCGGCTCGGCGAGGATGCCGGCGGCCTCGGCGGCGCGCTGGCGGGCGAACTCGTGGGTCATGGCGGCGGCGCTCCGGATGGGGACGAGCGTCACCGTTGTAGCGATTCGGCCGGCGGACGACAGGCCGGCGCGATCCACCGCGCGGAAACCGCCAGCAGCACCGGCAGCACGACCAGGTTGCCGACGAGGCCGCCCGCCATCGTCAGGCAGGACAGCCAGCCGAACGAGACCGTGGGCATGAAGCCGCTCGTCGTGAGCGCCAGGAACCCCACGCACAGCGCGAGCGTGGAGAAGATCATGGCCCGGCCCGCGGTCTGGTGTGCCGTGCCCAGGGCCGCGTCGAGGGGGTGGCCCGCGGCGAGCCGGCGGCGGAAGGCGGCGATGTAGTGGATCGAGCTGTCGACCGAGAGTCCCATGGAGACCGCGGCGATCATGGCGGTGCCCATGTTGACGCGGATCCCGGCCCAGCCGAGCAGGCCGAGCACCACGAAGATCGGCAGGCCGTTGGGCACCAGCGCGATCGCGGCCAGGAGCGGACTGCGGAAGGCCGCGGCCAGCAGCAGGAAGATGCCGGCGGCCGCGATCAGGAACGTGAGCCACTGGTCGGCCAGCAGCCGGTGCACGAGCTGGGCGAGCAGCACGAAGAAACCCGTCACCTCGGCGCCGGGCCGGCCGGGGGCCGCGGGGTATTCCTCGGCCGCGATCCGCCGCACCTGGGCGATGACGGCCTCCTTGGCGGCCGCCGGCTGCCGCTCGCGGGCCCGGAGCATCACCCGCAGCCCGGTCGAGCCGTCGGCGGGATCCCGGCCGACGAGCGCCCCGGTGAGCTGCGGCATGACCGCCTTGAGGATGCCGAGCGCGGCGCGCGGCCCCAGCGCGGGTGCGGCGGCGAGCGCGTCGGCCAGCGACAGCACCTTCGTGAGCCCCGGCACCGAGCGGCCGTCGCTGCCCGTGACCACGACCTCCGACCGCAGTCGGCCGGCCAGCCGGTCGACCGCGGCGAGCTGGGCCGCGTCGAGCGGCTCGCGGGCGGGCACGAGCACGTCCCACACGCCTGCCCCGCCGAGCCGCGATTCGACCAGCTCGTAGGCGGCCACCGTGGGGCTCGAGGCCCGGAAGTTCCGCGTGAAGTCGGTCTCCACGGTGAGCCAGCGCATGCCCGCGGTGGCCGCGGCCGCGGCCGCGACCGAGCCGAGCAGGATGGGCAGCGGATGCCGCACGATCCGGGCCACGAGCCGGTCGAGGCTCCGCTCGAGGGCCCCCTCGCCCCAGGCCATCCGCGGGTCGGCGTCGAACCGGCCGGCGAGCGCGAGGCAGGGCACGACGAGGGCCGCGGCCACGAGCACCATCGCCGCGCCCACCGCGGTCATGATCCCGAAGTCGTGCACGGGACCCACGTCGCTGGCCAGGAGTGAGCCGAACCCCACCACGTCGGTGGCGATCGCCCCCACCACCGGCCAGAGCAGGACGGCGATCGACTCCCGCAGCGCCGCGGGGGCGTCGAGGCCGCGGGCCCGCTGCCGGCGAAACTCGACGATCACGTGGGTCACCGTGCCGATGCCCACGACGGTGACCATCGCGGAGAGCATGGTGGACACCATCGTGAGCCTGAGGCCCGCGACGGCCAGCAAGCCGCGCGTGAGCCACAGCGCCAGGAGCACCACCGCCAGCGGCACGACCAGCCAGCGCACGCTGCGGAAGGCCACGAGGAGCACGCCGCCGGCGAGCAGGCCGCTGGCGGTGCCGAGCAGGTTGCCGTCGCGCTCGAGCATCGCGAATCCATCGCGGAGCATCGCCGGCTCGCCCGCCAGCGTGCCCCGCGGCAGCGACTGCATGCGGGCCCGCAGGGCGTCGATCGTGCCCGCGCGGGACAGGGCCCGGTCGCGCTGCGTGGCGGCCGTCGTGTCGGGCGGCTCGAGCACGCAGGCGACGCCGGCCGTGCGGCGGTCGGCGCCGACCACGTAGCCCTCCATGAGCGCCACCAGCCGCCGCGCCCAGGCCGCCGTCGGGCCCGCGTCGAGGTTCACGATCGCGGCGCCCAGCGGCGTGCTCGCGAGGCTCGTCGTCGTGGCCACGCCCGGCACCGCGGCGAGATCGCTGGCCAGCGCCCGCAGCCGCGCGATGCCCTCGGGCGTGAACAGGTCGGGATCGTCGTAGGCCGCGAGCACGGTCTCGTTCGAGCCGAATGACCGCGTCATGCGCGCGTAGGGCACGAGCGCGGGATCGGAGCGGTCGAACATCGCGTCGATCGACCGCGAGTATTCGAGGTGCCGGGCACGATCCACGGCGGCCACCGCCAGTGCGCAGGCGACGAGCGCGAGCGACCCGCGCCGGGCCACCAGCCAGCCGGCGACCCGGTCGGCGACGCGGCGCATGCGAGGCATTCCGGGCGGCGGGGAAAGTGGCGCGGGCGGGGCGGACCGCTGCACGGGCCCGAGACGTCATCCCGACCGCCGCCGCGACCGCAGTTTACCGGGCCTGCCGGGAGCCCGGCCACGGCGGAGCCTTGATTCGTTTTCCGCTGGATTTCTATAGTCCCGCGGTTTTTCAGCCCTGTTTCCCGCCCCCGCGAGGAACCCGCGTGTTCCAGCGCGACCGGACCGCCTCCATCGACCGCAGCCGCTGGCGCGCCGCCGTGCCGCCGCCGCTGCGCGCACTGCTCGTGATCGCGTGGTGTCTGCGCGCGGCCGCGGCCGCGCCGGCGCCCGATCCGGTCGTGCCCGGGGCCAGCGCCGGCCTGCTCGCGTCGCTGCCGGCGCGCGGGCTCGCCGCGGCCATCGCGGAGGCGGGCCGCATCGAGGTGCCGGCCGCCGACCCGCGGCAGACGCTCGTCGTGCGCGCCACCCAGGCGGCGCGGTGGACGGAGGGCTCCTACGACGTCTGGCACCTCACCGGCGGCGTGACGATCCAGCAGGGCGCGACCGAGGCCACGGCGCACGAGGCCGTGGTGTGGATCGACCAGGCCGCGGTCGGCCCGGATGCCGCCGACGAGCCCGTGCCGCGCAGCATGCTCGCGCGGATGGCGGGCGACGTGAAGGTGCGCACCCGCGACGAGTCGCAGGCGGCCGTCCGCGGGCCCACGTGGGCCGGACGCGTCTGGACGCTCGACGAGCCCCCGCGCGCCGTCCCCCGCGTGGTGGCCGGCGCCGGCGCGCCGCCGGTCTACGCCGGGCCGGCCGGCCGGCCCGACGGTGAGGGCGCGGCGGATGCCGGCACCGGCGTCCAGCAGGCGCAGTTCAGCGAGTTAGCCGCCCCGGCCGTGCCGCAGATGGCGCCCGCGGCGGCCCCCGCCCGCCGCCTCCGGGCGTTTCCCCGGTCCAGCACGCCGCTGGCCGTCCGCTGGTTCCCCAGCCCGTCGGGCACCGAGTGGATCGCCGTGATCACCTCGGGCGTGAACCTCGTGGTGGACGGCGTCGATCCGGCCGGCCCGCTCGACATCTCCGCCGACCGACTCGTGATCTGGACCCGCGGGCAGGCCCAGCCCGACCTCGGGGGCGCCGCGGCGCAGGCCGCCGACGTGCCGCTCGAACTCTACATGGAGGGCAACGTGGTCTTCCGCCAGGGCCAGCGGGTGGTCGAGGCGGCGAACATGTTCTACGACGTGCCCCGGTCGAGCGGCGTGATCACCGGGGCCACCGTGCTCACGCCGGTCGACAACTACTCCGGCGCCGTCCGCCTGCGGGCCGACGTGCTGCGGCAGGTCGACCGCAGCCGGTTCGTGGCCCAGCAGTCGGGCCTCACGTCGAGCCGGCTCGGCGTGCCGTCGTGGGAGTTCCGCTAGCGCGAACTGCAGTTCACCGACGAGCAGGTGCCGCTGCCCGGTCCTGACGGCACGCCGCTGGTCGATCCCGCGACGGGCGAGCCCGCGGTCGAGCACCAGACCTTCATCACCAGCCGCAACAACACCGTCACGGTCGGCGGCGTGCCGGTGCTGTGGTGGCCGGTGCTCGCCACCGACGCGCGGAAGCCCACCTTCTACATCAACAACATCCAGCCGATCCTCAGCGACCGGATCTTCGGCCCGGGCGTGCGCACCTCGTGGGACGCCTTCCAGGTCTTCGGCTGGCGGCAGCCGCCGGCAGGCGTCGACTGGGACTTCAACGTCGACTACCTGAGCTACCGCGGGCCCGGCGGCGGGACGTCGCTGCTCTACAACCGCCCCGACTTCCTCTGGCTGGGCACGCCCGCCAGCGGCGACCTCGACGCCTGGTTCGTGGGTGACACCGGGATCGACAACCTCGGCCTCTACCGCCGCGACTTCACCTATCCCGGCTATCCGAATCGCACGTTCCGCGGCCGCTCGTTCTGGCGGCACCGGCAGGACGTCGGCGGCGGCTGGCAGGCCCGCGGCACGGCGGGCTGGATCAGCGACATGAACTTCCTCGAAGAGTACTACGAGGCGGAGTGGGAGGAGGGCTACGAGCAGCGGACCTGGCTCGACCTGCGACGGCCGATCGAGAACCGCGAGCTGCGGCTGCTCACGAGCATCCGCCTCGATCCCTTCTTCACGCAGACCGAGTGGTGGCCGCGGCTCGACCACTACTTCCTCGGCCAGCCGCTCGTGCGCGACGCCGTGACGTGGTATGAGCACTCCGGGCTGACCTACGCCCGGCAGAGCCTGCCGCAGACGCCGACCGTGGGCCAGGGGCTCAACATCTGGACCACGCTGCCCTACGAGGCCGACGTGATCGGCGAGCGGTTCGCCACCCGCCACGAGCTCGACCTGCCGTTCCAGGCGGGCGCCGTGAAGGTGGTGCCCTACGCGCTCGGCGAACTGGCCCACTGGGGCGAGGTGCTCGACCAGGATCCGCTCAGCCGGGCCTACGGCCAGGTCGGCATCCGGGCCACGCTGCCGATGTGGACCGCGGACAACACGGTGGAAAGCCGGCTGTGGAACCTCCACGGCCTGGCCCACAAGGTGGTTTTCGAGGGCGAGTTCGCCTACACCGACGCCACGCAGTCGATCGACCAGTTCCCGCTCTACGACCAGATCGACGACGACGCGATCAACCAGTATCGCCGCAACATCCCCTACTGGGACTACGGCGCCGTGCCGGGCAGCCCGCTGCCGCTGCCGGCGTCGATCGTGTTCGGCCCCGACCAGAAGTACGACCCGCGGACCTACGCGGTGCGCCGCGGCATGGCGAGCTGGGTGACCGGCCCCACGGAGAGAGCGGACGACCTCACCGCCTGCCACGTCGCGGCCCCGCAGCGGTGGCAGACGAAGAGCGGCC
>JBJTIV010000473.1:0-15509 GCA_046095145.1 Planctomycetaceae bacterium | reverse complement strand
ACGGTCACGGCGCCGGTGGCCGCCGAGTTGTCGCCGTCGATCCGCAATGTGCCGGCGTTCACCGCCGTGGGGCCGCTGTAGGTGTTGTTGCCCGCGAAGATCACCCTGCCCGAGCCCGTGCTGCTGATCGTGATCGGGCCGATGTTCTGAATGGTGTTGGCAAACGTGAGATTGCCGGAACTCGAGCAGGCCAGCGTCACCCCCGCCGACCCCGGCACACCCAGGGTGCCCGACATGATGCGATGCCCCGGCCCGATGTTTGCGATCCTCCGCGTTCCGCCCGTGCCGGTGACGCTGATCGCGGCCGTCTCGGTGACGGTCGCGGGCGAGCCCCCGAGGTTGAGCGTGTTGTTGTACACCCCGGTGGCATTGCCCATCGTGACCAATCCGGTGCCGAGCGCGCCGGTGGTGCCCGACGCGGGGCTCGCTTCGAGGATCGCGATGCCCGTCGTGCCGCCGACGAATGTGATGCCGTTCGTGAACGTGTTGCCCGTGCCCGACAGCTTGAGCGTGTTCGGCGAGTTCGGCATGTCGCTCCGGTAGTACAGGCTCACCGTGCCGCCGTTGGTGCCGTTGGTGATGGTGCCACGGAACTCCAGGAGTGACGGGGCCGTCGTCGTGGACGTGTTGTTGGGCGTGTAGCGCACGATCTTGTTGCCCGTGCTGCCCGCTGACACGTTGCCCGTGACGACCAGGTTGACCGTGCCGCTCGTCACGCTGGCCATCCGCGTCTCCCACGTGGCGGCGGTGACCAGGATGTTGGGGGTGAGCAGGTTCGTGCCGCTGTTGACGGACGAGTTGACGGCGAGAATCGCCGTACCCGTGGTCGTGGTCTGCGAGAGCGTCAGCGTGCTGCCGTTGGTCGTGCTCAGCGTGACGGGAAAGGTGTTGGCACCGGTGGTGCCGCCGAGGTTCAACTGCCTGATGATCACGGACGTGTCGAGGTTGATCGTCGGCGCGGAGGTGTACGCGGCCTGGATGAAGGCGCCATCCGCCGTGCCACTGCCGACCGAGCCGGGATAGAGATTCACGGCACTGGTGCCCGTCCAGTTGGCCGAGGTGGTCCAGGCGCCCGTGCCGGACAGGAGCGCCCAGGTGTAGCTGGCGGCGCGGGCCGGAGTGACTCCGCACGCGAGCAGCGCTGCGACCAGGCACGCGCGACGAGATGAGAAACCGGTCATGACGTGCTCCCTGTGATAAAGCAGATGGTGATGAAACAGATGCGGAAATCGGGCGGAGGCCGTCGGGCAGACCCCCCACCACGCACCTCCGCATCATGCCCCGCACGCTCTGCGGAGTGCATCGTACGAAAGGGCATGGACGCGAGGTTCCCAGGCGGCGTCCCCGCCGATTTCGCCGCTACACTGCAGTTTTGCAGGCGAGCCATGGGCACCAGCATCCGTTCGCATCAGCGAGTCGTCCGTCGGTTGGCCGCGTTCGCGGCCGGTCTCGCCGTCGCCGCTCGGGCCGTGGGCGCGGCGGAGCCCGCTGCAGCGGGCGCGCCATCCGGTCCCGCCCGCGTCGAGCCCCTGCGGTCGATCGCCGAGGTCCTCGCGCTTCCGGTCGAGGAGTTCGAGCGGCGGCGGCCGGTCGTCGTCAGGGGCGTGGTCACGCTCGGCCAGCCGATGGTGATCCAGGATGGCGACCATGCCATCTATCTCGACCACACACAGTTGCACGTGACGCCCGGCCAGCACTGGCGCGACATCCTCAAGGCCCTTCCCTGGGAGTTGGGCGTCGACGTGGAAGTCACGGGCGTCGTCGATCCGGGCGGCTACGCCCCGTGGATCATCATGCACTCGATCCGAAGGCTCGGAGAGCGGCCGCTGCCGGCGCCGGTGGCGCTCGACATGGCACAGCTCTTCGCCGGCGAGGGCGTCGGCCGTCGCGTCCGCGCCACGGGGGTCGTGCAGGCGGTGCTGGACCATCCCAAGCGCTGGTCGCTGGCGTTCGAGTCGGCATCGCGCCGCTTCCACGTCACCATCGCGAAGACCGTGCTGCCGGAGTTGCCCGCCGGGCTGATCGACGCGGACGTCGAGGTGGTGGGCGTGGGCAAGAGCTTTCGCAACACGCGCGGTGAATTCGTCGCGCCGGGACTCTACCTCGCGAGCGACCAGGACCTGCGCGTGATCCGCCCGCCGAGCCTCGGTCCCTTCGAGTTGCCGATCACGCCCCTGGGAAGCATCGCCCGCTACCGCCCCAAGCCGCTCGGAGGACACCGCGTACGGACCTCGGGCGTGGTGTCGTTCGCCGCGCGGAGGACGCTGTTCCTCCAGGAGGGCGTCGGGGGCGTGGAAGTCGACCTGGCTCCGGAGGACGAGGGCGGCATGCCCTTCCAGCCGGGTGATCGCGTCGAGGTGGCCGGTTTCCCCGACATGACGACCGGCGTCGGGGCGGTCACCTCGGCCATCGCCCGCAGGCTCTCCCACGGCACGCCGCCGCCGCCGCTGCGCATCCAGCCCGGTGACATCGTGCGCGTGAATGCCGAGCATTCGCAGGTGGGCAGCGTCGCCCGTCCCGGCAGCTACGACGGCTGCCTGATCCGCTGCGGCGGCCGACTCGAGGCCATCAACCAGGGCGACGACGGCACGCTGCTCACCCTGACCGAGAACGGCACGGCCTTCACCGCGCGGGTGACGGAGCGCGAGACGGCCGATGCGAAGCCGTTCGTGCTCGGCAGCGAGCTCGAGATCACCGGCATCGTGCGGGCTGAGCGCCGGCCGGCCGGCGACACGGAGAGCGAGCGGGGCTCGACGAGCCTGTCGCAGGTGGGTCTCCTCGTCCGCGATCGCGCCGACATTCGCGTGGTGCGGCTCCCCACCTGGTGGACGCCCCGGCGGCTCGCCGGCGTCGCCGGGATCTTGGGCTCCGTGACCGCGGCCTCCATCGTCTGGGTCAGCATTCTGCATCGTGAGGTCGCCCGCCAGACGGCGCGCGCGATCGCCGAGGAATCGGCCCGCCAGCAGGCCGCGCTGGACTACGAGATCACGCTCCGCGAGCGGAACCAGCTCGCGGGCAACCTCCACGACACGGCCCTCCAGACGGTGACCGGCATCGCGTTTCAACTGAAGGTCTGCGAGGCCAAGGAGCGGGACCGGAACGACGACCAGCGTGCCGCCGGTGGCGAGGACGACGTGGGGCGGCACCTGGGAGTGGCCCGCAAGATGGTCGAGCATGCCGCCGATCAGCTTCGCGGCACCGTGTGGTCGCTCCGGTCGCTCCCCAACGAGGGCCGCTCGTTCTCCGACGCGCTCCGCGAATTCGGGGATCGGATGGAGGCCGGCCACGATGCCCGCGTGCACCTGGCGTTCGACGACCGCGCGGATTCCATCCCGGCCTACGTCGCGGGCAATCTGATCCTCGTCATCCAGGAGGGCGTCCACAACGCGCTCCACCATGCCGATCCGCGGCGGATCGACGTGGCTGTCACCGTCGACGCCGGCGGAGGCGTGGCCATAGAAGTCCGTGACGACGGCCGCGGTTTCGAGCCGGGCATGCAGGCGGGGCCGAGGCAGGGACACTTCGGCCTGGCCGGCATGCGGGAGCGCGTGGAGCGGCTCGGAGGCGCGTTCGTCATCGACTCGGAGCCGGGACGCGGCACGACCGTGCGGGCCCACGTGCCGACGGAGGAGTCGCTGTCGCCCGCAGGGCGGCCTGTATACGAATGAGCACCGCACCTTCGTACCATGACACCGGCGCCGACCGGCGGTGAAATCGATGATGTTTCGTCCTCGGCTTCCCGCTCCGGCCCCGATGACCGCCGACCGCATCCGTGTCCTCCTGATCGACGACCACGCCGTCCTCCGCGCCGGCCTGGCGAATCTGCTCACGCTCGAGCGCGACCTCGTGGTGGTCGGCGAGGCCGACAATGGCGAGGCCGGTGTGCAGCTCCTGCCGCGGTGCCGGCCCCACGTGGCCATCGTGGACGTGAGCATGGCGGGCATCGATGGCATCGAGACGTCGAGGCGTATCCGACGGCTCGCGCCCGAGGTGAAGATACTCATGCTCACGTCGTCGGAGTCAGCGGCCGACGCCGCGCGGGCGATCGAGGCCGGTGCCAGCGCCTACCTGACGAAGCGCGTGGCGCACGAGGAGATCGTGACCGTGATTCGCAGGGTGCACGCGGGTCAGAAGTCGATCCAGATCGGCGTGCAGCCCGCCGCGTCGCCGCCGCGGCCGGAGCTGCTCTCCCAGCGGGAACTGGAGGTGCTGCGCCAGATGCGACTGGGCATCACGAACCTCCAGATCGGCCGCCGGCTGGGGATCGCGGAGCGGACGGTCAAGGCCCACGTCACGGCCATCCTCACCAAGCTCAACACCTCCGATCGGGCCGGCGCCGTGGCCAGGGGGTTCGATCTCGGGCTGCTGACGATCGATCCCGGCGCCGGCGGTCCGGGACGCGGCTGATCGGGGCCGCCCGGAGGAGCCGGCGTTGATCGGTGGGCATCCAGCGCGTGGAGCGTCCGGAAATCGAGTCGTCCATGCCCTTTCGTACGATGCGGCGCATCTCCAGGGCCGTCTAGTCTGGGCTGCGTTGGTGGGGAACGGTCCCAGTTCGCAGCACGATCCCGGGAGGCATGTGGCATGGTCCTTTCATCATCGTCGATTCTGCGGCGGCGCGACTGCCTGACCGCACTGCTGGTCGCGGTCATGTGTGTCGTGAGTTCGTCGTCGGCGTCGGCCGCCATCTACACGTGGGCCTTGACGTCCGGGACGGGCGACTGGACGAACGCCAGCAACTGGAACCCCAACACGGCCTATCCCAGCCAGTCAGGCACCGACAATGCCTTCATCACCGGCAGCACGAATTGGACTGGCGACATCACGGTCAATCTGACGTCCTCGCTGGCGACGGATAATCTCCGCATCGGGAACACCGCGGCGACGTCCGGGACGCTCTACTCGGTCACCCTGAGCACCAGCAACGGCAGCACGCTGCGGATGGTGCATGCCACCAATACCTCGGGCACGTCGGTGCTGAACATTGTCGGCGGCAACAACCTTGGGAAAATGAACCTGATCACTCCCGACCTGCTCCTCGATGCCGCGACATTTGAAACCCGGAGCACGATTACCCAAGGGGCGGGCATCGGTGCGCAGCTGAATGTGAACATTTCAGGCAACGTGTCGGGAGCCACCGCCGGAAACAAGATCATCCGTAGCACCTTGTCCGGCAGTACGGCCGGAAGTGCCATCCAGGAGTACAGCGGCAACATCACCAATGGCAGTGGCACGGTGAGCTTCACCTGGCGCAACGACATGGTGACCGGCACGAATACGCTGAAACTGTCCGGCACCGGCAATACGTTCACGGGAGGCGTGAACTTCATCGGAGGCGGTGCCAACAGGAGCATCCTCGAGGCAAGCCCAGCCTCGGGCGCCAATGGCGTGCTCAGCACCGGGCTGTTCCAGCTCGGGACTGGCGGATCGACTGCCACGCTCAATATGGGGGGCTCGCTTTCGACGGTCACGGAGGTCTGCGGGGTCACCATCGCGGGCTCGGGCGCACGGCGGATCGCCGTGATCGGGGCGGGGAACCGCATCCTCTCCGGGACCGTGAACCAGGCAACGACGGGCGGCCTGACGCTCGCCTGCGCGAGTTCCGGCAACCTGACCCTGAGCAACACGCTCACCGGCGCCGGCCCGATCACGATCAGCAGCACCGGCTCCGGCAAGGTGATCTTCGGCGGCGTCAACACCCACACCGGCACGACGACCATCTCTCAGGGCACGCTCCAGCTCGACGGCTCGATGCCCGCGGCGGCGGTGCTGTCCGTCGGTGCCGCCGGCCTGCTCGCCGGCTCGGGTACGGCCAGCGGCACCGCCACGATCGGCGGCACGCTCAGCCCCGGGGCCACCACCGGGGTGCTCTCGCTCGGCTCGCTCGTGCTGTCGTCCACGAGCACCTCGCTCATCGACCTCTTGGCCGCGGGCTCCCGCGGTACCGACTACGACGGCGTCACCGTCCTCAACGGTTCGGGCCTGACCTACGGTGGCACGATGTCGCTCGCCTTCGGCGGCAGCATCCTCCCCGACAACACGACGTTCAACGTGTTCAGCTTCACCGGCGCCACGACGGGTTCGTTCGCCCAGATCGCGTCGACCGGCTACTACGCCGGCACGTGGACGGACAACCTCGACGGCACGTACTCGCTGCTCAAGGACGCGCAGACGCTCACCTTCTCCCAGGCCACGGGGGCTGTGAACGTGATGGCAGTGCCGGAACCCGCATCACTGGCCATGGTGGCCGCCGCGGCCGTCGCGTATGGCTGCCGTCGGCGGTCGAGGAAGCGGCTGGGGTAGGGCGGCGATGCAGCCTTCCGACGGTGTTCCATACATGGAGCGCAGGATGAACATGTGCGTTCGTGCGTTGCCGATGGGTCCGCGGCGTGCCCGCCTCGGAAGCTCGGCATCCGGTTTCACGCTCGTCGAACTCCTGGTCGTGATCGCGATCATCGCGGTCCTGATCGGTCTCTTGCTGCCGGCGGTGCAGAGCGCCCGCGAGAGCGCCCGACGGATCAGTTGCGGCAACAACCTCAAGCAGACGGCTCTCGGCTTCTCGCTGTACGAGTCCGCGCACAAGGCCTACCCCGCCGGGAGAGAGGGCAGCGACGGCGGCTGTCCCGCCCAGCCCGCGATGGGCGAGAACACGAGCTCGTTCGTCCACGTTCTGCCCTACATCGAGCAGGCTCCGCTCTACGACACGTATGTCAGAGCGGCGAAGGCAGAGCCCGTGAAGGGCAATGTTCCCCAGAAACTCACCCCGCTGCCCTTCACCGAGACGCCCGGCACCTTTCGTTGCCCGTCGTCGAGCAAGCCCACCTCGGGACCGGTCACCGACGGGAAGCCAGGAGTGGGTTTTGGCAGTTACGCGATGTCCCAGGGGCACCAGGGGCCGGTCTACGGCACCGGATGCATGGTCAAGGATCTCAACACGGGCATGGCCCTCTACTTCAAGAAGGTCAAGCAGAAGGAAGTCCTGGACGGCACGACGAAGACCCTGCTCCTCGGCGAGGTGCAGGACTGCACGAAACCGGCGAATCGCTACTGGTTCGCCATCCGCTTTCAGGACTCCATGCGCAGCACCGACAACCCGATCAACACGCCCTGGGGCGCCGGCGTCACGCTGCCGGCGGCGAATGGCGGTGCCAACGGGGCGTTCGGCAGCGAGCATCCCGGAGGCGCCACGTTCGCGATGGTCGACGGCTCCGTGCGGTTCGTCCAGGAGTCGATCGACCTGGCCACGTACCGGCTGCTCGGGCAGCGGGCCTCGGGTCAGGTGAAGGGCCTGCCGTGATTCACCGGGCGTTCGAGACGCGAGGCTCGCGAGCCGTGCCAAGCCCAGGTGCATGGGCGCTGGCCACCGCCGCGATGGGAGTGCTGCTCGCCGGCTGCGGGGATGGTCGGCCTCGAATCGTGCCGACGTCCGGCCAGGTGTTCATGAACGGCAAGCCGCTGACGGGCCACGTCGGCTTCGTCCGCGTGGTGCCCGCCGGCGCCAGGCCCGCCACGGGCCGGATCGATCCGGCCGACGGGCGGTTCACGCTCACCACCTACGAAACCGACGATGGCTGCGTGGAGGGCACGCATCCCGCGGCGGTGATCATCAACAGGACGGTGGGCACCCGGCTCGTGTGGATCGCGCCCGAGCGGTACGGCAACGACGCCACGTCCGGACTGACGGCCGAGATCAAGGGTGAGACGGCGAATCTCGAGCTGCGTCTGGAGGGGGGCCTGACCCCCGTGCCGGCCGCGTCCGAGGCGGAGCGCCGGCTCCAGGAGTCGGGCTAGGATCGGCCGGGGGAAATCGCCCGGTCATCGAAACCGGTAGGATCGATCCTGAGGAGAGAGACGTCATGGGTTCCATCGGACAGCGTCGCCGATGTTCAGGCTCCGGCGGCTCGCCGCGCTTCGGTTTCACGCTCGTCGAACTCCTCGTCGTGATCGCGATCATCGCGGTCCTGATCGGCCTCTTGCTGCCCGCGGTGCAGAGCGCCCGCGAGAGTGCCCGACGCTCGTCGTGCGGGAACAATCTCCGGCAGCTCGCGCTCGGGATGGCCATTCATGAGCATGCCAAGAAGAGCTTCCCCGCGGGCCGCGAGGGGACCGACATGGGCTGCCCCAAGAGTCCCACCATGGGCTTGAATACCAGTGGCTTCGTGCACATCCTGCCCACGATCGAGCAGACGTCGATGTACGACAGCTACCAGCAGGCCGCGGCGAGCACGACGGACAAGGGCTCCATTCCGCAGGCCTTCGCGGCCACCGTGTTCGCCCAGACGCCGAGCACGTTCGGCTGCCCATCGTCGCGGTCGCCGCTCGTGGTTTCGGGCACGACGCTGGGGTCCTATGCGATGTGCCAGGGGCACCACGGGCCCTCGTTCGGCATCGCGTGCTCGACGAAGGACCTCAACTCCGGCATGGCGCTCTACGTCACGAAGGTGAATCTGAAGAACGTCTCCGACGGCACCACGAAGACTCTCCTGCTCGGCGAGGTGCAGGACTGCACCCTGCCCATCAATCGCTGGTGGTTCGGTCTGCGGCATCAGGAGTCGATGCGGAGCACCGACAATCCGCTCAATACGCCGCCCGGCCAGGGCGTGACCTATCCGGCCGCCGCGGGCGTGAACGGTGCGTTCGGCAGCCGGCATCCGGGCGGGGCCATGTTCGCGTTCGTCGACGCCAGGGTGCAGTTCATCGCCGAGTCGATCGACCTGTCCCTCTACAGGCTGCTCGGACAGCGGGCTTCGATGATGCCGAAGGCGCTGCCGTGAGGCGGCGGGCCGAAGGATGAACACCGTGACACGCATGGTGTCAGGCCTGCTGGTGGCGACCATCGCAGTCGCCCTGCCGGAGGGCCGGATCCGCGCCGCCGACGCCGGGCGACTCAACGTCGTGGTCCTCTACGCCGACGACTGGCGGCACGACACGCTCGGGGTCGCCGGTCACCCGGTCGTGAAGACGCCGCGGCTGGATGACCTCGCCAGCAGGGGCGTGCGCTTCACCCATGCGTGCGTGACCACGGCGATCTGCGGCGTCAGTCGCGCGAGCCTGTTCACCGGGCAGTGGATGTCGCGGCACGGGAACCGGTCGTTCGACGCCTTCGCCACCCCCTGGGCCGAGACCTATCCGGGCCTGCTCCGGTCCCACGGCTATCACGTGGGACTCTTCGGAAAGTGGCACTGCGGTGTTTTCCCGCGGAAGGAGTTCGACGTCGCCGCGGCCTACGCCGGCACCCACTGGCAGCCCGAGCCGGATGGGGGGCGGATCCACGTGACGCGAAAGAACGAGCGCGACGCCCTCGCCTTCCTGCGCGACCGGCCGCGGGATCGGCCGTTCTGCCTCACGCTGTCCTTCTTCGCCACGCACGCCGAGGACGAGAATCCACGGCAGTATCTGCCGCAGCCGGAGTCGCTCTCGCTGTACGAGGACGAGGCGATCCCGGTCCCGGCCACGGCCGGAGACGAGCACTACCGGCGGCTCCCGGAGTTTCTGGTGAGCGAGCGGAACGAGGGCCGGATCCGCTGGCACTGGCGGTTCGACACGCCGGAGAAGTACCAGGAATTCATGAAGAACTACTACCGGCTCGCGACCGAGGTGGACACGGCCTGCGGCACCGTGGTCGACGAGCTGGAGCGGCAGGGCCTCCTCGACAGCACGCTCGTGATCTTCACCACGGACAACGGCTATCTGCACGGTGAGCACGGCCTTGCCGACAAGTGGTATCCGTTCGAGGAGAGCATCCGCGTGCCGCTGATCGTGGTCGATCCCCGGATGCCTCGGAACGAGCGAGGCGCCGTCGACGACGCGCTCGTGCTGAACGTGGACATCGCCCCGACGATCCTGGCCGCCGCGGGGGTCGCCCCGCCGCCGCGGATGCAGGGCCGCGATCTCGCGCCGCTCTACCTGCCGCGCGATCCCGCGGGGGGCGCCGAACCGCCGTGGCGAACCGAGTTTTTCTACGAGCATCCGACGATCACGAACGTCGACCGCATCCCGTCCTCGGAGGCCCTGGTGCGGAAGGACATCAAGTACGTGGTCTGGCCCGACCACGATCGCGAGCAGTTGTTCGACCTCGTGAAAGACCCCGGCGAGACGACCGACGTGATCGCCGATCCGGCGTATGCGGCCCGGCTGGCGGAACTGCGCGAGCGGTTCGCCGTGCTCAAGCCGCAGGCGCGGTAGCGGGGCCGTTCCGACGCGACGAGTGCCGGCCGGGCCCTGCATGGACGGGTCGAGAACACGCGGAGACCACGCATGAAGAGGCTGCACGAGTCGGTGATTCGCCGCGTCACCAAAGTCCTGACGGTCGCGGTGCTGGCCGGGAGCGTCCGGGCCGCCGAGCCCACGGCGCCGGCGGCTGGCGAGGTCGTGGCCGACGTGGTGGTCTACGGTGCGACGGCGGCCGGGCTGACGGCGGCGATCCAGGCGGCCCGGATGCAGGCCAGCGCGGTGGTCGTCGAGGCCTCCGCGCACGTGGGGGGCATGACGACGGGCGGCCTGTCCAGCAGCGACGTGGGCAAGGCCTGGGCGATCGGCGGCTTGGCCTCCGAGTTCTACACCCGCGTCGGCAGGGCCTATGGGCCGGAGGAGCGGCGGGCCTTCGGCGCCGACGACCGCGTGTTCCATTTCGAGCCCAAGGTGGCCGCGGCGACGTTCGCCGCCTGGCTCCGCGAGGCGGGCGTCGAGGTGGTCACGAACGAACCGCTCGATCTCGCGAACGGCGTCACGAAGCGGGGAGGCCGGATCGAGTCGATCCGCAGCGAGACGGGCCGCGTGTTCCGGGGTCGCGTGTTCATCGACGCGAGCTTCGAAGGCGACGTGATGGCAAAGGCCGGAGTCTCCTACACGGTGGGCCGCGAGCCGGAGTCACGGTACGGCGAGTCGATCGCGGGCATCCGCCGTGGCGACCGCACGCCGCGTCCGCACTACACCCAGAAGGACAAGGACCACTTCACGACGCTGGTGGACGGCCACGTGGTGCCCGGCGATCCGACGAGCGGCCTGCTGCCGCGGGTGCAGCGGGTGGACTTCGCGACCTTCCACGACGGCGCGGGCGATCGCGGCGTGCAGGCCTACAACTACCGGCTCTGCGTGACCGACGACCCCGACAACCGCATCCCGTTCGAGAAGCCCGCGGGCTACCGCGAGATCGACCACGAGATGCTGCTGCGGGTGTTCGAGTCGGGCGACGAGCGGCTGCCGATCCTGAGCCACGAACTCCCGCACCGGAAGTTCGACTGGAACAGCATGCACGCGGTGGGCACCGACATGCCGGGGGCGAGCTGGGCCTATCCCGAGGCCGGCCACGACGAGCGGCGCCGGATCGCCGCGGATCACGCGCGCTACGCCCAGGGCGTGATGTGGACGCTCGCCTTCCACCCGCGGGTGCCCGCGGCGATCCGCGAGCTGGTGTCACGTCACGGCTGGTGCCGCGACGAGTTCACGGCGACCGGCGGCTTCCCGCCGCAGCTCTACGTGCGCGAGGGACGGCGGATGATCTCCGACGCGATCGTCACGCAGCAGGTGTGCATGGGCAAGGAGCCGTGCCCCGACCCCGTGGCGCTCGGCTCATTCGGGCTCGATTCCCACGCCGTTCGCTACTTCCTCACCGAGCAGGGCCACGTGGAGCGCGACGGCGTGTTCTGGATCGTCCCCCGCCGACCCTACGGGCTTTCGTGGCGGGCGATCAGGCCGAAGCGCGAGGAGTGCACGAACCTCGTCGTGCCGGTGTGCGTGAGCGCCTCGCATGCCGCCTACGGCTCGCTGCGGATGGAGCCGGTCTACATGGCGCTCGGCCAGGCCGCCGGCACGGCCGCCGTGCTGGCGATCCGGGCGGATGCCGCAGTGCAGGACGTCTCGTATGCCGGACTGCGGGAGCGGCTGCTGGCCGACGGTCAGAAAATCGACGTGGCAGCGGGCGATCCGCCCGCGACACGGCGTTGAAGCGCGCCGTCGCCGCAGCGGCTCAGCGACTTGGCTCGGGGGCGGACTCGATGACCCGCAGCATGCTCGGCGGCGGCCACGGCTCCGGCCGGGATCGGTCGCGGGTGGGGCCCAGGGTCTCCCAGCGGAGTCGGCACTGCGGTCCCGGCACCGCGCCGGCGGCGGAATCGTCTGCCCAGCGCACGGCCATGCCGGGGAAGGGTGATTCCACGCGGTCGTGCTCGTCCGGCTGCCGCGGCAGCGCAATCCGCTCCGTGGCGGCGAGCGTCTTCGGATCGAGCCGCCATGTGCCGCTGCCCGCGGGCGTGCGCAGGTACTGCACGAGCCCGTGGTCGGGCGTGGCGGTCACGGGGCCGACTGCGGCGTCGAGGTCGATGGAGCCGCGGCCGGCGAACTCCAGCCGCTCGGACCAGTCGGTGGTGCGGTGGATCTGCCAGCGGCCCCCCTCGACGCGGGCCGCGTACACCTGCGATCGGCCGGCGGCGTCGTATGCGTGATACGAGAGCACCACCCGGCCGTCGGCGTCGAAGCCGATCGCGAGCAGCCCGTTGAGGAGCCCGCCGCCCGTCGCCACCGGGTCGACGACCTCGCATCCTGCCGCCGAGATCGGCAGTGCCAAGGGCGTGCCGTCGCTGCGTTCCCAGTGGACGAGATCGCGGCTCCGGGCGTAGCAGACGTCGTGGCAGGTCTCGCAGTCGGGCGAATCCCGCCACACCCAGGCCACGTGGAAAAAACCGTCCGGTCCGCGGACCGGACCCGCGGGATAGGCGTTCATCGTCTCCGCACCACAGCGGCCGGTGATGATCGGCCCGTCGACGAGCCGCCGCCAGGAGCGGGTCGCGGTGTCGTAGCCGTTGAGCACCTGGTCGCCGTCCCCGCTCGAGCCGACCCGGCACATGAACACGAGGTCGCCGGCCGCGTCGCGCAGGAAGGCGGGGTAGGTGACGCGATCCTCGCGGTCGCCGGTCATGCGGTGGAGCGGTTCGAAGGAGTCGGCGTGGAACGGCTCGTCGAGGCGGTGCCGGGAGCGAAAGTAGATGAGTGGCGAGCAGTGCATGTCGGCCGCGACGTGCACGAACCCGTCGCGGTCGACCGCCATGGCCACGTAGTTGTGGCTGTCCCACCCGGTCGTCCTGGGCAACGGCACGAACACCCAGTTCGGGTCGTCACAGGAGCGCACGGCCACCGTGAGCCGCCGCTCGGCGTCGTAGAAGCCGACGGCCTGCCGGTCGCCGGCGGTGACGAGCGCGAAGCCCACCGGATGGCCGGACCACACCGGGGCGACGTCGATCGCGGTGGCCGAAGCCGTCGCCGGCGCGGCCGTCGCGACCGACGCGAGCAGGCACATCCCCACGATCCACCGTCGGTGCCGGGCGGCCGGACGTGCCGCCGCGGTGCCGCCGGTCTCCGGACATCCGAGCTGCATGGCGAGGTCCTGCTCCGGGGCCGGTCGGGGCCGTGGCCCGCAGACCGCGATTGTAGCCCCGGATGCCGCAGCGCGGATCGGGAGGTCGCCAGGCCGCGTTCAGCTCGCCAGCACGATGATCGCGGCGCCGGCGAGGATGCAGCCGCCGCCGATCACCACCGGCCATTCGAGCCGGCCCTGGAAGAAGAGCGTGGAGAACAGGGCCACGAACAGCGGGTAGGAGATCTCGAGCACCGCGGAGCGATGGGCGCCCAAGAGCTGGATGGAGCCCAGGATGCACAGCGCCGCGGCCGTGGCGGTGGCGAGCGTGAGGGCCACGAGCGCCGGGCCGGCGGTGGTCGCGTCGAGCCGGACGAGCGCGGCCGGCGAGTGGCCCCGGGCGAGCAGGAAGCCGCCGGCCACCACCGTGCCGCAGAGGCAGTGCAGGAAGTAGAGCCGCATCACCGACATGCCGGCGAGCACCCGCTCGTCGAGGCAATAGGTGAGGCCCCAGAGCACCGCGGCCAACACGGCCAGGACGTAACCGAGGACGGGCATCGGGAAACTCCTCGCGGGAAACCGGACACGTCGGCGGACGTCGCCCGGGGGTGTCAGACGATGCCGCCGGGCCGCTCGCCCTGCTCGTACACCACGTGGGCCCGGCCCACGATCAGCGGGTCGAGCGTGCCGATCTGGGCGGAGTCCTTGTCGGCGTAGGGCAGCTTGTGGAGCACGTAGCGCATGGCGCTCAGGCGGGCCCGCTTCTTGCAGTCGCTCTTGATCACCGTCCACGGGGCGTCGGCCGTGTCCGTCTCGCAGAACATCGCCTCCTAGGCGACCGTGTAGTCGTCCCACTTGTCGAGCGACTTCTTGTCGATGGGACTGAGCTTCCACTGCTTGAGCGGGTGGATCTCGCGCTCGCGGAACCGCCGCCGCTGCTCCGCGCGGCTCACCGAGAACCAGAACTTCACGAGCCAGGCGCCGCTGCGGACCAGCTGCCGCTCGAATTCCGGGGCCTGCCGCATGAACTCGGCATACTCCTGATCGGTGCAGAAGCCCATCACCCGCTCGACGCCCGCGCGGTTGTACCAGCTGCGGTCGAACATCACGATCTCGCCGGCCGTGGGCAGGTGCTGCACGTAGCGCTGGAAATACCACTGCCCCCGCTCCTGCTCGGAGGGCTTCTCCAGGGCCACGACCCGCGCGCCGCGGGGGTTGAGGTGCTCCATGAAGCGCTTGATCGTGCCCCCCTTGCCGGCCGCGTCGCGGCCCTCGAACAGGATCACGACCCGCTGCCGCGACTCCTTCACCCAGGCCTGGAGCTTGAGCAGTTCCACCTGGAGGCGGTACTTCTCGGCCTCGTAGGTCGAGCGGCGCATGAGATTCGCGTAGGGGTAGCCGCCGTCGCGCCAGTCGGCCGCCAGCTCCTCGTCCGGATCGCCCGACGCGGCCGCCGGGCCGCGCGGGGCGAGGTCGGGGATCGCGAGCACCGCGGCGCGAAGGGCCTCCACGTCGTCGGCCGCCGCCCCGGCGATGAGCGCCCGCAGGTCGGCGACGCGCTCGGCGATCGACCGCTCGCGGGCGCCGGCAAGCACCTCCTCGACGGTCGCGCGTTGGACGGCCCGCGCGGCCTGGGTGGCCGCGCCGGCCTCGTGGGCCGCGACGCCGTTGGCGTCGCGGGCCGGGGCCACGTCGCCCTGGCGGACCCGACGGATCTTTTCGCGGGTGGCCGTCCGGCCCCGCCTGTCCCTGCGCTTCGCCATGACCACCCGCTCCCTGCCTGCAGCCCTGCCGGCCCTGCTGGCTCCCGGGAGCATGATCTCGGCGACCGCAGGATGCAATCGTCTGCGGCGCGGCCGACGAAACCGGGGCGATCAGCGGCACAGGCTGCCGACGAGCGCCATGAAGCCGGGCCCGGAGGAAACTCCCGGCAGGTAGACCGAGACGCCCTCCCGGCGGGCCCAGATCTCCTCGTGGGGCCGGTCGGCCGATCCGCACACGACGACCCGCGTGTCGCGGTCGGCGGCGAACGCCCCGACGAGCTCGTCGATGGCGCCAGCGACCCCGTCCGTCGGCGGCACGAGGTCGAGGAACACGAGGCCGAACACGACGCCCGCCGCCGCGCGGGCGGCCGCCGCGAACGGGGCGACGCCCACCC
>JBJTIV010000472.1:0-4027 GCA_046095145.1 Planctomycetaceae bacterium | reverse complement strand
CCCTGCGTGAAGTTGCAGTTGTTCGAGACGATGGCCGAGGTCTCCCCATCGATCCGTGCCTGGGCTCGGTAGCCGCTCATCCACGCGCCTGACCGCTTCCCCGGTCGCGCGAAGGGATCGAAGTACCACAGGCCGACGGGGCGATCGTCGCGATCCACCACCTCCCAGACGCGGATGTCGGAATGATGCACCGGCACCGTGCCCGGGGGCGTTGCCCGGAAGCGGAGGCCGAAGAGCCTCTCCGCGACGAGGAACATGCCCTCGCGGAGCTTCTCGAGTTGCAGGTAGGGCGTGATCTCCGCCTCGTCGAGGTCGTAGCGCTCGCGGCGGACCTGCTCGGCGTAGTGCCTGTAGTCCCAGGGCTCGATGCGGATGCCGGCGGCCTCCGCGTCGGCCGCGGCCTGCATGTCGGCGACCTCCTCGCGCACCCGCTCCACGGCCGGCTTCCACACGGCCTCCATCAGCTCGAGCGCCCGTTCGGGCGTCCTGGCCATCGAGTCCTCGAGCCGCCAGTGGGCGTGGGTCGCGAATCCGAGCAACGCCGCGCGCCGGGCCCGCAGCGCCAGGATCCGCGCGGCGATGGCGTTGGTGTCGGTGTCGCCGCCGCCGTCGCCGCGGCCCACGAACATCCGCCACACGCGCTCGCGCAGGTCGCGGCGCTCCGAGTGCACCAGGAAGGGCTCCACGCTCGACCGCGTGTTGGGGATGGTCCAGGCCCCCGCGCGGCCCCGGGCCACGGCCGCCGCGGCGGCCGCATCCCGCGCCGACTGCGGCAGGCCGGCGAGGTCGGCCTCGTGCTCGAGGAACACGGCTTGACCCTCCTCGTCGGCCAGCACCCGCTGCGTGAAGGTCGTGAACAGCTCCGCGAGCTCCTGATTGATCGCGGAAAGCTCGCGCTTGGCCGCGTCGTCGAGCGCCGCGCCGTGGCGGGCCATGGTGGTGTGGTGCAGCCAGGCCAGCCGCCGCTGCTCGGCATCGAGCGGCTCGCCTGCCCGGTTCTCGTGCACCGCCTGGACGCGGGCGAAGAGTTCTCCGTCCGTGACGATCCGGTCGCGGTGAACCGCGAGCAGGGGCTCCAGCCGCCGCTCGACGGCCTGCATCTCCTCGTCGCTCCGCGTGGAGGTGAACACGCCGTAGACCGCGGCGACGCGGTCGAGCGTGCGGCCGGACCGCTCGAGGGCCGCGAGCGTGTTCGCGAAGGAGGCCGGGCCGGGGTCGGCGGCGATCGCCTCGACCGCCCGCACCTGCTCGGCCATCGCCACCGCGAACGCCGGCTCGAAGTGCTCCGGCCGCACGCGGTCGAACGGCGGCACGCCGCCGCACGGGCCGGTCCAGGGGGCGAGCAGCGGGTTGTCCGCCGGCGGCGCGGGCATGGCGGCCATCGTGACTCCCGGAAGGGCGAGCAGGGCGGGGACGGCGGCGAGGATGCGCGAGGCGAACACGGGGTGGCGGCGCGGGACGACGAACGGGCTGGTAGCATACCGGGCTGGGTCCCGCGGACCGTCATGACCATGCCCACGCCTTCGCCGCGAACTCCGTTCACCCGTGTCGTCGTCGCCGTGGCGCCGCTGCTCGCCGGCGCGGCCCCGCCGGCCGAGGACGTGGCGGCGGAGGCGGCGGCCGCCTTCGAGATCCTCGACGCCGCGCCGCGCGACGGAGTGCTCACCGGCCGCGAGCGCGAGGCCGTCGCCGCCTACGACGCCGACGCCGACGGCCAGGTGACGCCCGAGGAGTTCGCCCGCGGCTACATCGTGAAGCAGCCGGTCGCCTGGCAGCGGCACGAGTTCGAGCGCGAGCGGTTCTCCTGCGAGATGCCGGTCCCGCCCAAGCCGCTCGCCCTCAACGCCGCGGCCTTCCGCATCCAGGTCGTGGCCGACGTGCCGGAGCCGCGGGTGGTGCTCGTGGCGCGGTCGCGGGACATCCCCAAGCGCTTCGCGAGCAAGCCCGCGGCGTTCTTCGACAGCGTCGCCGAGCGGCTCGTGCGGGGCGGTGCCCGGGTCGTCGGCCGCCACAAGGCCGATCTCGGCCTGCACCCCGGCGAGATCGTCGAGATCGAGTGGGGCGACGGCCGCGTGGAGATGGTCCGCGCCGTGATCTGCGGACCCACGGTCTACGAGCTCGACGCCATCGTGGCGCCCGGCGTCGAGCAGCCGGGCCGGGCGATGGCCGAGCGGTTCCTGGCCTCCCTGCAGCTGCTGCGCTGAACTATCGCTGCCGCTGGAACTCGAGCGGCTTCGCCCCGGGCGGGCCGCCGGCGAGCGAGAACTCGAAGGCGTCCGGTCCCTTCGAGACCACCTTGCCCCCCATCGTGCCCGCCTTCTCGCTCACCATCGCGATCGCGTCGCGGGAGGTCTCGATCGTGCCGGTGATCTCCACGGCCGGCTTGCCTTTCGGCGCCGCCTTCCAGGTGAACGTCGAGTCTTCCTTGATCGTGAGCGTCACGGTGTCGCCGCCGGCCGTGGCCTGCCACGTGCCGACCAGGTCGGTCTCGGGGCCCGCCGGTGTCGCGGCGGTCGACTCGGCGTCCGGCGCCTCCGCCGGGGGCGGCTCCAGGGCCGCAAGCAACTGCTTCGCCACGGCGTCGCCGGGCTGCTTGGCCACCACGACCCGCAACGCGTCGGCGGCCAGGTCGTTGTGCCCGCCCGCGAGGTAGTGGTAGGCGAGCACGAAGTGGGCGGCGGCGTCGCCCGGACGGGTGCGGCAGAACTCCTCGAGCTTGCGGAGCTGCGCCGTGTAGGCGTCGACCGAGCCGTAGAGCCCGCTCATGGTCGTCCAGTCCATGCCCGGCGCGGACGCCAGGATGGAGTTGAGGGTGGCGGCGGCCTCCGGATACCTGGCCAGCGCGAAGAGCGCGAGGGCGCGGACCTCGTGGACGATCGAATCCTGCGGCGACAGCCGCACCGCCTTGTCGCAGCCGGCAAGCGCGGCCGTGTAGTCGCCGGCCTTGAACCTGGCGAGGGCGTCGTCGAAGACGCGCTCGGCCTCGGTGACGGTGTCGGCCGGCGGCGCGGGCGTCTCGGCCGGCGCCTGGGCGACCACGTCGGCGGCGGGGGCCGCGTAGGTCGTCACCGCGACGGGCTGGGCGTAGTCGTAGGGCGACGCCGCCACGACCGCGGCGGGAATCGATGTGTAGTACGGATTGGCGTAGGACGTGTTGTAGCCCCACGCGCCGTAGCCAAGCCCCCAGTTGGCGACGGTGGAGGCGAGGCCCCACGTCGCGGCGCCGACGGCAAAGGGCGCCCACCAGCCGCCGCCCCAACAACCGTTGTACCAGCCATAGTGCGGGTTCACGCACCCGCCATACCAGGCGTTCCCCCAGCCACCGCCGCCGTAGCCGGGATAACCCCAGCCACCGTAGCCGCCGCCGTAGCCGGGATAGCCCCAGCCGCCGCCGGCCCAGCCGCCTCCGCCCCAGGGACGATTCACGTTGAAGTTGTTGAAGTTGTTGTTGTTGACGAGGTTGTTCCAGTTGCCGCTGTTGATGTTGCCCGAGTTCCAGAAATTGTTGCCGTCGCCGATGCCAGGGCGGTTGCCGCCGACTCCCGGACGGTTGCCGCCAAAGCCAGGCCTGTCTCCGCCGATCCCAGGCCTGTCTCCGCCGATTCCAGGCCGGTTGCCACCGACACCAGGCCTGTTGCCGCCGACACCAGGTCTGTTGCCGCCGATCGTTCCGGGCCGCGTCGTCGCACCGCCGGCAAGGTCACCGCCGCCGGCCCGATTGCCGCCGATACCGGGTCGGTTCCCGCCCGTACCGGGTCGATTGCCACCGACACCGGGCCGATTGCCGCCGATGCCGGGCCGGTTCCCGCCGATGCCCGGTCGGTTCCCGCCGGGGAGCGTGCCGGGCAGTGTGGTCGGCCGCTGCACGCTTCCGAGACCAGGCCTGTTGCCGCCGGGCCCGCCCCCGCCGAAGCGAGGCTGGGGGGCGGGGTTCGTGTTTGGCTTTCCGGGTCGAACCCCCGGCGCAGGCTGCGGAAACGCGGTCTTCGTCGTCGGGCCGGCGATGCCGCCCGGGCGGCCGCCTACC
>JBJTIV010000471.1:0-14705 GCA_046095145.1 Planctomycetaceae bacterium | reverse complement strand
CCTGTACACCTCGCGGCCTGCGGGGTGTGCAGGTCTCGCGGCACGCGACCCTGCCGGCGGCAGGGCCGCCCATTGTCGGATGGGCTGCGAGTAGCGAGCGCCTTACGGCTGGCGACCCAGATGCCGCCGCATATTGTCGAGCTTCCATGCCACGGCCGGATGCTCCGAGAGGAGACGGGCGGCACGGGCATCATCTGGGAATAAGACGTTCGCGGGGGCATCACCTTCGGCTACCGCGTCCACGAACGACCGCTCTGACGGCGATAGCTCGAGCAGCGGCCCCACGGTTGATCGAACTGATGCGATCAATTCCTCGAGCGGTGGTGCCTTGCCGGTGGTGAGCATTGGCCCGAGTTGGTCGTCGAGGTGTGACTGCGTCAGGCGGCTGCCGATCGTGTTGACGCCATACGTTGTCAGGGGGTGATTGAGTACGGAGGCGATTCCCACGAACCACGGCCGAAATGTTGTTGACTGCAACGGCCACGAGCCTCTGCGTTCAGGTTCGCCACGTCCCAGAGGTCACGCGGGGCGGCCCGGGCGAGCAGGGCGACCAGCTTTCCGACAAGCAGTTCGGTCAGGCTGACCGTCATGACGTTCGGTCGGTCCAAATCGCCGGGTTGCCAGATTGAACATAGGACGACGGGCTCGATCGGCGTCCTGAACAGGAAGTTGAGATCGACTTCCACCCGATCCGGGGTGCCCTGGGCGGAACGGTATCCGAGAAAGATCTTGCCGCCCGCATGCTCGGGGCGGGAACGGCTGACCGCGTAGCCACGACGCGAGGCCAGGCCCAGGAGCGCCTCCTCGACGGCCGGCCGATCGGCGAGCATTTTCTCACGGGACGCACCGCCGACGTAGTTGAAGTCGAGGTCGACCGACAGGCGAGACGGTGGGCCGAAGCACAGCTGGAGGGCCGTGCCACCCTTGAGCGCCAGGCACTCACCGAGAAGACCGTGCTTCGTGATGTCGCCGGCCAATTCGCCGAGGCGGATGACTTTTTCAAGCGAACTCGCGTCGTAATCCGTTGCAGCAGAACAGCGGGCCAAGTATTCACGGCTAACGCTCATCGGGCTCGCTCTCCATGACAGCCGTGGGCAGATAGAGGTTCCACCGCCGTGCGAGCGTTCCGCCCCGTTCCCCCCGGGCGAGGTAATGCGGCGAGGCAGGCCGACGCCGCTCGCACCGAGCCAGCAGTTTCTCTGGAGGGTGGAAAGTCATGCGATACCGCTCGAGGAACCAGCCGGTTGCCGCCCACAGCGTGGCAAGGTCGTAGCGTTCGAGCACTTTTTCCAGGACTTTCATGTCCAGTACGGGAAACCCACTGGCCGATTGCTCGAGTTCCTCGAGACCGCCGACGGCGGCAGGGGAGCGAAGCCCATCCACGAGCGTGCGCTCGGGGCCCGTCGTGACGAGCATCGTGCCGAGTCGCTCGACCTTTTGCGTGCCCAGCCGCTGTGATGGCCCGGCGCGAAACGGCGCCGGGAAATCCGCGAAGACCACCTCGACCCCGGACACGTCGAGGCTCGGCCGTCGTCTGGACGTGAAAAGCGTGCAGCGGCGCCAGACGGAATGCGAGGCACCGAGCAATTCCAGGGCGCTGTGGTACGAGAAAACTCCGTCGGGGCGGAGCGCGGCCGCCGCCAGAAACGGATCGACGCGGAATCGGTCGGCGGCCACACCGGTGGGCACGACGGCGTACACGCCGTGGGTGACCGATGTCAGCCGACTGGTGCGAACATAGTGATGGAGCAGTGCCCGCGTGGCCCGCGCCCCGCCCGTCGGGTGCAGGGCCGTGCGCGCTTCATGGACCGTGAACACGGGGTGGGCGGCAAAGAAACCGGCGGGCTTCATGGGCGGTGTCGAGTTTGGACGTTCTGCGCGGAACGGCATAAGAAGATTATGTCATTCCGCACGAAACGTCAAAATCCGTTCCAATCAGCTCCCAGGGAGAGGCCGCGACCATGACCGTCACCACCGTGACCCGCGAACAGCTCTACGAGCGTGCGTGGCAGACCCCGACGGTGCATCTCTGCGCGGAGTTCGGTCTGTCGGACGTTGGGTTCGGCAAGCTCTGCAAGCGATACAAGATCCCGAAGCCGTATCTCGGGTACTGGGCACGGAAGGCTGCAGGCGGAAATCCGAAGCGACTGCGACTGCCCAAGTGTTCCGATCCAAGCCTCGCTGGGATTCAGGTGTTTCAGTCGGAGGTGCCCATGCAGCCATCCGTTTTTTTCGACCCGGAGATCGAGGCGCTCTACGAGGCTGAATTGAAGAGAGACCGCATCGTCGTGCCGGCCGAGCTGGACTCGCCGCTGCCGATCGTGGAACGAACCCAGCGAGTTCTGCTCAACGGCAGGGAGCTGAAGAGCCCCACCGTGGCGGCCTCGATGAGCAAGCCGCTCGTCCCTCGGGCCATGCGGATCATCGACGCCCTGCTGAAAGGACTGCTGGAGCGGGGTTACACGATCGAGAACGAAGGACGTTACGCGGAGAGCGCCACGCCGATCCGGGGTCATGGCCACGAGTTCGGCATTCGGATCCGTGAGCCACTCATGGCCGTCAAGCGCGAAGACAAGTACTTTGGCGGGATGCGGACCGAGTACGACCCCTCTGGGCGGATCCAACTCGAAATCGAGGGCTTTGGTTCGTGGTCACCGAAGCACATCCGAGACGGCAAGCAATCCACCATCGAAGACCGGGTTGGAATTCTGCCGGCACAGATGCTCAAGGCGATCGACGCGGCGCGACGCGAAAAGGCGGAGCGGGAGGAGAAGGAACGCGAGCGGCAGGCAGAGCTGCATGCGAAGTGGGAGGCGGAGGAACGGGCCAAAGAGGCGGCCCGACAGGCGGCGGAAAAGAAGCGGGGGGAAGAGGCTCTGTTCGAGCGGGCCCGCCTGTGGAAGCGATGCGGCGACGTGCGGGAGTTTGTGGATGCCGTCCGCGAGGTGGTCGATGGGCGACCGCTCCCCGAGGGCGCCCGGCAGGAAGCGGCCGAGTGGGTCGAGTGGGCGACGGGGGTCGCCGACGCCTACGACCCGCTCGCCAACTGGGCCGAGCAGCTGCCGGAGCGGGTCCAGAAGCCCCGGTGAGGGGCAGCCGCAGCGGCGGCAGTTTCTTGCACGTACTTTGATTTGCGCTCTAGGGATACACCGCGGGTATATCCGGCGCATCGAAATCAAAGTTGTCGGATCGCGTTACAAGCCGGAAGGGCTACACGTTGGTCAGCTGCCGAGTGATCATTTGGTTCGCGAACCAGGCCAAGTCGGACCTCGATGACGAGGAATTTTTTGGAACTACTCCGGCTCGTCGCCGAAGGCATCACCACCAGCCGCCGGCGTTGCCCATCGCGGCCGCGATCGAGATCAACCTCGCCGATGACTGCCTGAGCGAAGCCCTCCACGCTCTCTCGGCGGGCCCTTTTGGGGCGTGGCTAGAAAGGCGACATCTCCATGAAAACAAGCCCTGCGGGCGACCTTATTCCATATTCTGGAATATGGAACGTATGCTTGTTCCATGCAACTCAATCCCCAAGACCTCGTCGTCGCACTGAAACTCGCTTTCCACCCAGGGCTCACGTTCCAGCGCCTCGCTGGATCCCTCGGCCTGAGCGCGTCGGCCGTTCATCGCTCAGTAACGCGGGCCAAGGCTGCCGGCCTCCTCTTGGCCAACCGCCATCCGAACCGCTCTGCACTCCTCGAGTTCGTTCTCCATGGTGTCCGCTATGCGTTTCCTGCCGTGCGTGGCGGGATGACGAGAGGGATACCCACGGCCCATGCGGCTCCGCCACTTGTCGACCTGATCGTTCAAGACAACGAACCTGTTCCGGTGTGGCCTGACCCACAAGGCGAGGTGCGTGGATCGTCGTTCAAGCCGCTCTTCAGCGCGGCCCCAAAGGCGGCCCGCGCCGACGACAAACTCTACAGGTGTTTGAGTCTCATCGACGCCATCCGCGGGGGCAGGGCGCGTGAACGCAATCTTGCCGCAAAACTCCTGACGGAACTCCTCGATGGCTGAGCCCAACTTTGACAACATCGAGATGCTGATGCGGGTCGCCCGCCAGCTTGGGCCGCTGCTTGATCGATTTGTGTTCCTCGGTGGGGTGGTCGCGGAGCTGCTCATCACGGAGCGAGGGGCTCCAGGGGCCCGACACACGAAGGACGTGGACGTTGTCGTCGACGTCATGAATCGGGGCGAATATTCCGAGTCACTTCGGGAGCAACTGATCGAGTTGGGACTTTCTGAAGACACTCGCCCGGGAGCGCCCATCTGTCGATGGAGGTTCGATGACATGATCATCGACATCATGCCGACCCGCGGCGAGATTCTGGGCTTCTCGAGCCAGTGGTATCCGCTTGCTTTTGAATCGGCCCGTCCGCATGTGCTGCCCGATGGTACGACAATTCGTCTGGTCACGCCCGCTTGCTTCCTGGCCACGAAACTCGCTGCTTTTGGCGATCGGGGGCGTCGCGACCCGATGGCGAGCCATGATTTGGAGGACGTGATCAGCGTTATCGACGGTCGCGGTGAGATCGTGGACGATCTGGCTGCCGCATCGGCTGACGTCCGGGCCTATGTGGCCAGCCAATTGACCGACCTCGTGAACCGTCGGAATGCAACCGAGATCATCGCAGGGCAGTTGATGAGTGACTCGACAAGCCAGGCTCGGCTCACGCTCGTCATGAGCCGCATTCGGGCACTCATCGCGACAGGGTGATTCGGCGATGGTTTCGCAGCGGACCCGCCGGACGCGTTGAGCGACGACTCGAACCGGCATTGTTCATGTGATGAACGAACGGCTGTCTGCGAAACCTCGGTGACGCCGGCCGGCACGATGTTTGGTAGACCGGCCCAGAGAGAAAGCGCGTACAGGGTTTCAGCGTCCTCCGGCGGCGTAACGCATGAGGCTCACGAGCGCCTGGCGTAGACCATCGCCGTCGGGTCGATGATGAACTGGGCCTGGTTGGCTTTGCACCAGGCCTCCAGGTCGCGCTTCAACTCGGGCCACAGGGCCCGCGCCCACTCCGGGGCCCGCGTCTGCCAGGCCTCCTCGGTCGGCAGGTATGCCGTGAGAATGCCCATGGGGAGCTCCAGCACGAGCGTGCCCCCGGGGGCCGTGCACACGAGCTCCTCCTTCCAGCGCGGCGCGAAACTGAACGTGGCCATCCGTGAGATCACCGAAGGCTGCAGGACGATCGCGGGATTTGCCCGATTATGGGCCGGACGCCTCCCGGCCGCGAGCGCCGGTGCTCGGGCCCCGATGACCCGCTGAAAACAGGTGACTTCCGCCGGCCCGTACCGAGGCGCCGAGGGGTGTCTTCGGCTACGATGCGACCATGATCTCGCCGAACGTTTCGCCGTCCGGCTTTCCGGCCATCGCGAGCGGAGAGCGGACGGCCCTGAACACCTGCGTCGCTCCGGCCCGGCGACCACCGGCCGGCCTGCCGTTGTCGGTCGACGACGAGGCCATCCTCGCCCGGGCCTGCGCCATCCTGGCTCGCGAGGATGTCAGCGAGGGTGAGCGCCAGGTGCGGCTGCACGTCGTGCGCGCCGCCTTGACGGGCACCGTGATCCGCCCGTCCGACGACTCCCCGGAAATGCGGAACCCGGCCTACTGGATCCTCGTGAACGACCGGTTCGTCGTGGCTCCGGGCATCGAGCCGGTCGATGCGATCGAGGATCTCTGGGTGTTGCACGGGGCCGATGGCGTGCCCGTGCCCCGCATCCGCTGCCTCAAGTACACGTCGCTCGTGCTGCTCCAGGGCATCATCCAACACTTCCGCGACACGGAAGACGCCCGCGGCCTCGACGCGGTCAATCAGTTGATCGGCCGCAGGGTCATTCCCGAGGAACTGCCGAACCGGGGAGACGACGTCCTGTGGCGCCGCCACTTCGACGCCGACCGGCTGCTGCCCGGCGACCAGGTGTGGTTCGACAATCCGTTCTTCGACCGCGGCCGCGAGCTGTTCCGGGAGCGGTTCCTGCAAGAGGCCCGGCACGCCGGGGCGGCTCCCGAGGCCGCGTTGACCTCGGCGCGGCTCCGTGCCGAGGCCATCACCGCGGGCGAGGAAGGCAGCAACGCCTTCTATCTGGGAGACGATCGCTTCATTCTCGGCGCGGACTCGCTCGTGCGCGGGTTCCGCGAGTCGCCCCGCCGCGACGACGCGGCGCACCCGCTTGCCCACGAACTGGTGTTCACGCGGAAGATCTACAACCTGGCCCGGTTCCGCGAACACATGATGACGGACAACTTCTCGGTGCAGGCCTGCATGCGCACGGATCCCGACGCCGTGCATCCGGCATGCTTCACCATCCAGCGGGTGCGGGCGCCGCTCGATCCGCAGCATCTCTTGCGGCATCATGCCCTGCATCCGCCCGAGCAGGAGTTCGGCGGCCTGATCGCCGCCCTGGCCAGCGCGAATCCGGCACCCGTCCTCGAGCGTCGGGGTCGCGCCACCGTCCCGGTGTTCGCGGAGCACTTCGCCTGGGAGGAGCAGCAGCGGGTGCGGCTGGCCATCGACGCGGTCATGCGGGCCGACCCCGACGCCACCTGGTGGTGCCTGCGGGAACACCTCGACGACGACCGCTACGTGCTGACGGCCACGCGCGGCGCTCACATCCGCAACTTCACCGTCGGGATGCTGTGCGGCGATCTCGCGGACTCGAGGTTGTGCCTGTGTTTCACCCGCCACCTGCCGCTCGTTCCCGGGCGGTACCCCACCTCGTTTCAGCCGGACTGCGAGTTTCTCCGCCACGAGGCCCGCTGGCACGCCGCCCGCATGCCGCTGTTTGCCATGCAGTCGGCCCTGTGCGAGGCCGCGATCCGGGACTGGGAGACCGTTGAAGAGACCGAGCCCGGCGAGGATGGCAGAAGCCACCGGTTCTCGGCCGAGGAGAAGGCACGGTATGTGGTCGCGCTCCGCGCGGAGATCGACGAGCTCGCCCGCACGCGTCGCGCGGCGTGCGAGGAGGTGATCCTGCCCTGGCTCCCCGCGCCGGCCGGCTGGGACGGCTTCGATGCGGAACGGGCGCTGGAGTCGGTGGCGAACCCGCGGTGAGCCGGCGGGAACTGGTTCGCCTGGGCGGTGTGAGTGCCGACGGACGAGGGCTCGTTCAGCGGTTCGTCCGGCCCGGCTGATCGCGCTGGAGGGAGCCGTTGCCGAACTTCTCGGTGCGGCTGCTCGATCCGTCGGATCGGTGGGTGATCGTTCCCGAGCCGAACTTCTGCGTGTGGCCGGTGACGGTGCGACCGTCCTTGCCGGTCTCGGTCGTGAGCGCCCCCGAGCCGAAGGGCTGGGTGCGGGTCGTGGAGCCGTCCGACCACCTCGTGATCGTGCCCGCGCCGAACTGCTGCGTATGGCCGGTGATCGTCTTGCCGTCGCGGGTGCGCTCCGTCGTGATCGAGCCCGAGCCGAAGGGCCGCGTCTGGCTGCTCGTGCCGTCGGACCTGTGGGTGATCGTGCCGGCGCCGAAGCCCTGCGTGTGGCCGGAGCGGGGCTGGTGCAGGCCGGATCGTGGCGGAGTCGGCTCGACGGCCGCGGCCGGGTGGCAGAGCAGAACGGCGAGCATGCCCGCCAGCGCGGGTGACGATCGGTCGCACGTCGTGGTCGTCGTGGTCGTCGTGGACATGGATGTGGCTCCGGCTCTCGGCGGGAATCATCCGACCCCCGTCGGATTATAGCGGGCGGGCCGTTCTGCCGCCGTCCAGACGAGCGGACCGCTGACTCGATCGGCCTGCGATCTGCTATGTTTTCGGCCGCGGCTCCCATGCTGGGAGGCCGGCTTCATCGAGCCGTCGTGGGTCCTGAACATGAATCCCCTCGATGCACTGCTGGCGAGCGCGGCTCCCGCCCAGGACAGCGTCGTCGATCGGGCCAGCGCATTCTTCGAGTGGACGAGCGGCATCCTGTGGGGGCCGTGGATGCTGGCGGCGCTCGTCGGCACGCACCTGTACCTGACCATTCGACTGGGCGTCATCCAGCGCTGGCTGTGGCCGGCGCTCCGGCTGACCTTCCGCACGGAACGCTCCGCGCAGGGTGACGTGAGCCCATTCGGAGCGCTGGCGACGGCTCTGGCCGCCACGGTGGGCGCCGGCAACATCATCGGCGTGGCCGTCGCCGTCGCGGCCGGCGGCCCCGGGGCCATCTTCTGGATGTGGCTCACCGGCGTGTTCGGGATCGCGACCAAGTACGCCGAGGCGCTCCTGGCCGTCCAGTTCCGGGTGCGAAACGAGCGGGGGGAGATGTCCGGCGGGCCGATGTACGTGCTCGCCCACGGCCTCCGCCAGCCCTGGCTCGGTACCCTGTTCGCCGTGTTCACCGTGATCGCGGCGTTCGGCATCGGCAACATGTTCCAGGCCAAGGCGGTCACCGCCAGCGTCCTGGAGCTCGTCCCCGACGGCACCCCGGAGACACCGGTCCGCGTCGCCAGCGGGCTGATCATGGCTGCGGTCACCGGGGTCGTGCTCATCGGCGGCATCAAGTCGATCGCGAGGTTCTGCGAGATTCTCGTCCCCTTCATGATCGCGAGCTACCTGATCGGCTGCGGGATCATTCTCGCGATGCACTGGGCCGAGATTCCCGGCGCGATCACGTTGATCCTCTCCGACGCCTGCTCGGGCTCGGCCCTGGCCGGTGGCGGACTCGGCGCGATGATCGCGGCGGGGGTCAAGCGAGGTCTGTTCTCCAACGAGTCGGGGCTCGGCAGCGCGCCGATCGCCGCCGCCGCGGCGCGATCGCGGAATCCGGCCCAGCAGGCGCTCGTCTCCATGACCGGCACGTTCTGGGACACCGTCGTCATCTGCCTGCTCACCGGCCTGGTCCTCGTGGTCACCGGCGCCTGGAACAGCGGCCTCGAGGGCGCCGCCATGAGCCACCACGCCTTCGGGAAGATCCCGTACGTCGGCCCGACGGTGCTCACGGTCGGCCTGATCAGCTTCGTGTTCTCCACGCTGATCGGCTGGTCGTATTACGGCGAGAAGGCCCTGGAATACCTGGGGGGCCTCAGGTTCGTGCCGCTCTACCGCTGGCTCTGGCTGGTGGCGATCTTCCTGGGGGCCACGGTCCCGAGTTCGCTGGTGATCAACTTCTCCGACTCGGCCAACGCGCTGATGGCGATCCCGAACCTGATATCCCTGCTCCTGCTCTCGGGGCTCGTCGCCCGCGAGTCGCGGACCTGGCTCGCCCAGCCCGAGACCTTCGAGTGACGTGGCGCGGCGGGCGGGCCGGTCCTGAGCGGCCTCACTCGTGCTCCCCGGCGATGTGGGCCTCGCCGTCGGGATCGATGTCGACGTGCAGCCGCATCGGATGGCAGCAGACCGGGCAGTCCTCCACGTAGTCCTGGTGCGATCCCGCCGAGATGTCGACCGGCACGATGATCTCCTCGCCGCACGAGTCGCAGATGTAGGTGGCCTCCAACTCGGGGGCGGGCTGTCGCTTGCGGTTCCGGGCCGGCTTGGACTTCGCCATGGGTCTGCTCCTCGGATGAGTCGTGGAGGATTCTACGCTCCGCGGCGCGTCGGGGCCGCTAGGCGATCTCCACGAACGGCGACCGTCGGGCGCGGGTCACCTGCTCGTCGAGCGACAGTCCCAGCCGCAGGAGGCCCGCGTTGGGGCGGAAGGCCGCGGCCGGCGTGAGCGGCTCGAGCGCTGGCGTGAGACAGTCGTCGCGCACGAAGAAGGCGTTGGTGCCCGACGAGTCGCAGCCCACCAGGCTGGAGCCCTTCCGCCGGGCCAGCCGGGCGAGGGCCGCGAGCGAGACGCCCGAGTAGGCGAAGTGGTGCGGCGCGTCGTCGGCGGGCCGGCCCGACTCGGCGTAGGGCATCGACAGCGACAGGTCCGGCCCCAGGGCCGCGTTGTATTCCACCACCGTGACGCGGGCCGACACGCGATCGAGCGACTCCCACAACCAGTAGTCGTTGCCGTCGACGTCGATCGACAGGAGGTCGATCTCGGCGGGCGTGCCATGGGCCAGGAGCACCGGCTGGAGGTTCTCGCGGGTGAGGAACATGCGGACGGCCCGCGCGTCGGTGAGGCCCAGGCCGGTGGCGGCACGGTTGAAGCGGTCCACCTGCCAGTCGGAGCCGTCGAGGAACAAGGCCTTGAACCGCTCGTGCAGCGCGAGCCGCAGCGAGTTGCTCTCGTTGGTGGAAAATCCGAACTCGACCGAGCGGCGCGACGCGAAGCCGATCTCGGCGAACAGGTGGCGGAGGATGCCGTCCTCGCCGTTCTGCGAGAAGAGCGAGTATTCGTGACGCTCGAGGCCGGGCCGGCCCGCGCGGTCGGGCAGGGGCCAGACGGCGGGCTCGCGGCGGCGCCAGATCCGCCTCACCCGCCACATCACCAGCGGCAGCGGCACGCGGCGGCGCACGACGTGGCGGACGGGAGCCGTGAGGCGTTTGCACAGGAGTCGGGCGGTGTCGAGCATCGTGGCGGGCCGGGAGGGCGTAGGATTGTGCCGCCGCCCGGTCCGGCGCGGCAAACCCGCGGAGCTGCGGCGTGTACGAGATCCACGATCACACCGCCGACATCGGCATCCGCGTGACGGCCGCCACGCTCGCGGAGGTGCTCGCCGACGCGGCGCGGGCCCTCACGGCCGTGGTCGCCGGCGATGCCGCGCAGATCCGGCCGCTCGCCACCGACGCCTTCGCGGTCGGCGGCACGGATCCGGCCTGGCTGCTCCGCGACTGGGTCGCGGAGGTGCTCGCCGCCTTCGACGTGAGGCGGATGCTGTACTGCGACTTCGAGGTGGAGGTCGACGACGTCGGCCTGCGGGCCAGGGCCCGCGGCGAGCGCTACGATCCCGCCCGGCACGTGCTGGCGCACGAGGTGAAGGCGGTCACGCAGCACGAGCTCGACGTCCGTCCCACGCCCTCCGGCTGGGAGGGTTTCTTCATCCTGGACATCTGACCTGTCTTTCCGACCTGTTTTTCCGACCCGGACACCCGACGATCGCCCACCGCGGGCGGAAAGGCCGGCCATGCCATCCGACACCGAGCCGACGCCGACCGCTCCGGCGCGGCCCTTCGAGGGGCCGCTCGAGCGGGTCGACGACTGCACGGTGCGCATCCCCAGGTCGTACCGCCCCGGCATGGCGGTCGACGGGCTGATCTTCGCCGACGACCGGCTGCTGCCGCAGCTGCGGAGCGACCGGGCCGCCGAGCAGGTGGCCAACGTGGCCTGCCTGCCCGGCATCCAGCGGGCCAGCCTCGCCATGCCCGACATCCACTGGGGCTACGGCTTCTGCATCGGCGGCGTGTGCGCCACCGATCCGGCCCAGGGCGGCGTCGTGTCGCCCGGCGGCGTGGGCTACGACATCAACTGCGGCGTGCGGCTCGTGCGGACGGATCTCACGCTCGGCGACGTGCGGCCGCGGCTCGTGGGCCTCGTCGACCAGCTGATGCGCGACGTGCCGGTGGGCGTGGGGCAGGGGGGGCGCCACGTGTTCCCGGCCGCCGAGCTGCGCCGGCTCATGGCCGAGGGCGTGCCCTTCCTGCGGGACCGCGGACTGGCCACGGCCGACGACGTGGCCTGCGCCGAGGCCGAGGGGCGGATCGCCGACGCCGAGCCGGGGCTCGTGAGCGAGCGGGCGCTCGCCCGCGGCGCCGACCAGTGCGGCACGGTCGGCGCCGGCAACCACTTCATCGAGGTGCAGGTGGTCGACCGCGTCGACGACGCCCGGGCGGCGGCGGCCTTCGGCCTGCGGCCCGGGCAGATCTGCGTGCTCATCCACTCCGGGTCGCGCGGGCTGGGCTACCAGGTGTGCGACGACGCCCTCAAGGACCTCCGCGACGCGCCGGCGAACTACGGCTTCGCGCTGCCCGACCGGCAGCTGGTCTGTGCGCCGGTGGAGAGCCCCGAGGGCCGCCGCTACCTGGGCGCCATGCGGGCCGCCGCGAACTACGCCTTCTGCAACCGGCAATTGCTCATGTGGCAGGTGCGGGAGGTGTTCGCCCGCGTCTTCGGCCGGTCGTGGGAGGCGCTCGGCATGACGCTCCTCTACGACGTGGCCCACAACATCGCGAAGATCGAGCGGCACGCCGTGGACGGCGTGATGAAGGACGTGTGCGTGCACCGCAAGGGGGCCACCCGGGCGTTTCCCGCCGGACACCCCGAGGTGCCGGCCCGGTATCGCGAAGTCGGCCAGCCGGTGATCGTCCCGGGGGACATGGGGCGGGCGAGCTGGGTGCTGGTGGGCGGCCCGCGGTCGCTGGAGCGGTCGTTCGGAACGACGTGCCACGGCGCCGGCCGCTGCATGAGCCGCACCGCCGCCACGCGCGCCGCCCGCGGTCGCAGCATCCGCCACGAGCTCGAGCTCGGCGGCGTGGTCGCCCGGTCCCGCAGCCGCGAGGGCCTCGCGGAGGAGCAGCCCGCCGCCTACAAGGACGTGGACGTGGTGGTCGACGTGGTCCACCGCGCAGGCCTCTCGACGAAGGTCGCGCGGCTCACGCCGCTGGGCGTGATCAAGGGCTAGCGGGCCGCGGGTTGCCGCCCGTCGCGGACCGCGGCGGCAGTGTGTCAGTGCGACGCACCGGCCGTGGCCCGCTCCCACTTCGTGGCCGGCAGGCCGTAGTCGCGGAGCAGTTCCACGACCCGCGCGTCCTCCACCTGCTCGAAGTCGCGGTAGAACTGCCCGATCGCCCAGAAGGCGTCCGGCTCCTCCAGGCACACGAGCCGGTCGCAGAGCGGACGGATGGCGTCGAGCCGGTCGGGCGAGCCGACCGGCACCGCCACGATGATCTCCTTCGCCCCGGCGGCCCTCACCCAGTGCAGCGCGGCGATCATCGTGGCCCCGGTGGCGATGCCGTCGTCGGTGAGGATCACGGTTCGTCCGGCGATCGTCGCCCGTGGCCGCACCAGCCGGAACTCGCGCTCGGGGCCGTGAACGAGAACGGCGAGATCTACCTGAACCACTTCGCCCGGGCCATGACCGACGCGGGCGACGCCTCCATCGAGGCGGAGCGGCAGCGGCAGCTCGGCGAGATCGCCCGCCGGAAGACCATGTTCCGGCTGGTGCGGCGCGCGGAGCTTCCGCGACAGGACGATGTCGAGCTCGGCCCCCAGGCCCCGCGCGAGCACGGCCCCGACCTCCACGCCGCCGCGCGGGATCGCCAGCACGAGCGGATGCTCGAGCGCCGCGCCGCGGAGCCGCTCCACGAGCAGCCAGCCCGCCTCGGCCCGGTCGACGAAGATCCGCTGGGTGGCGTGCGTCATGGCGCTTGTCACTCGTGGAGGTGCCGGGCGAACCACTCGGCGGCCAGCCGGGCGGCCTCGGCGAGCGTGCCCGGCTCGTCGAAGAGGTGCGTGGCCCCCGGCACCACGGCCAGCCGCTTCTCGCAGTCGAGTTCGGCGAGGGCCTGCTCGTTGAGGGCGAGCACGTCGGCGTCGAGGCCGCCGACCACCAGCAGCGTGGGCACGCGCACGCCGCGGAGTCGGCGGCCGGCGAGGGCGGGCCGGCCCCCCCGCGACACCCCGGCCGCGAGCCGCGGCTCGCGGGCCGCCGCGACGAGCGCCGCCGCGGCGCCGGTGCTCGCGCCGAACGCCCCGAGCGGCAGGTGTCGCGTCTGCTCGAGCTCGCCGACGAACCGCACCGCCGCCAGGAGCCGCTCCGACAGCAGCCCGATGTCGAACACGTTGACCCGGTCGGTCGCCTCTGGCTCGGTGAGCAGGTCGAAGAGCAGCGTGCCGATCCACGACTCGTGGAGCACCGAGGCCACGAACTCGTTGCGCGGGCTCGAGCGGCTCGAGCCGCTGCCGTGCGCGAAGAGCACGAGGCCCGTCGCGGGCGCGGGCAACTGCAGGCGGCCGGGCAGGGCCACGCGGCCGCCCGACACGCCGGTCGCGGGGATCGCCACGTCGAATGACTCGACCGTCTCCAGTAGCGTCATGGAGCCTCGTCTCCGGGGGTCGCGCGGCCGTGCAGGGCATGGTCATGCGGATGGACGAGGTGCACGGCCGAGGCCTGGGGTCCCGCGTCCCCCTCCTCCGCGTTGAAGAACACGGGGCTGCCGACGTCTGCGGCGTGGAATTCGGGATCCGAGATCGCGTTGCGGTGGAAGTAGATCTCCCGCCCGTCGGCCGCCTCGATGAAGCCGTAGCCCTGCAGCGGGAAGAACTGCGAGATCCGGCCACGGGCCCGCGGCCGGTGGACCTTCTCGACGCCGGACAGGCGGCGGACATGGTCCTCGAGCCGCCGCCGGGCCGCGTCGAACGCGTCGCGCAGGGCCACGAACACGTCCTCGTGCGCGTGGTCGAGGTGGTGGTCGCGGTTGACGACGATCTCGCCCCCGGGCACGACGAGGTCCACGCGGACCGTGTAGAGCCGGCCCTGGCGGTGATGTCGGTGCGGCTGCGCGATCACCACGTGGCAGCCGGTGATCCGGTCGCTCAATTGCTCGAGCTGCGCCACGTGGTCGAGGGCCGCGTCGCGCACGGCCTCGTCGACGGGAAGGTCGTCGAACGACACCTGCGGCTGAGTCTGCATGGCCGGCTGCTCCCGGAAACCTGCGGGGCGCCGCATCCTGCGGACGGACGGGAGAGGATAGGCCAGCCACCGCGGCCTCGGTCAGCGGTTGACGCGAGGGGCGGAGTTTCGCGGAGACGGGAAGGCAGGACAGTTTGCGGAGCCTGGGGGTCGGGGCGGTGGTCGCGCCGCCCATGCCCGGCTTGCGCGGGGTCGCGCGGCGCGGCCGTGCGGCGACGCTGCGGGTC
>JBJTIV010000470.1:0-6725 GCA_046095145.1 Planctomycetaceae bacterium | reverse complement strand
AGGCGGACGGCTCTAAGATGGGGAAGACGGCCGCCGGGGCGGTCTGGCTCGACCCGCGGCGCACGAGCCCGTTCCGCTTCTACCAATACTGGATCAACCTCGACGACGCCGACGCCGGCCGCTGCCTGCTGCGGCTCACGGAACTGCCCCTCGACGAGATCCGCGCGCTCGACGCCCGCCGGGCCGCCGAACCCGCGGCCCGGGACACGCAGAAGCGGCTCGCCGAGGAACTCACGCGGCTCGTCCACGGCGACGCGGGACTCGCCGCCGCCCGGCAGGCCACCGACATCTTCTTCGGCGCCGAGATCACGAACCTCGACGACAGCCTGCTCGCCGAGATCTTCGCCGACGTGCCCAGCGGGGAGTTTCCGCGGTCGGCACTCGATGGCGACGGCCTCGCGCTCGTGGAGGCCCTCAAGGCCACCGGACTGGCCGCGAGCACGAGCGCCGCGCGGCGGACGGTCGAGCAGGGTGGCGTCTCCGTCAACAACCGCCGAGTCACCGACGCGGCGCACCGGCTCACCGCCCGGGATCTCGCGGGCTCGTCGACCCTCGTGCTCCGCTCGGGAAAGAAGTCCTACGCGCTGGCTCGGTTCATCTAGCTGTCCGTGGAAAAAGCCCTCCATGGCCTTTTTCCACTTGGCCAACCCGTCGAAAAGCCAAGGTTTTCGACGGTTGGCAGTCGTCGCATCCTGCTCCGGCAGACTTGTTCCACAGTCTGCCAGGGCGGATCACGGCTCTCCGGGCTGGCAAGGCGTTGCGCGGCCCGCGGGGATTGCATCCCGAAGGAAGCCCCAAGCGCGAGCGCGGGGAAACCGTCCCATTACCTCAACCCGCCACCGCGTGACTGCCTCCGCCCGCCACCCGCTCTCCCGTCGCTCGCGCTCCGGGCTTCCCTCACGGGGCGACCACGTCCCACGCACGTCCCCCGGCTGCCGCCGGGGGATTGCATGCGAAATCGACGCTCTGGATCGCCTTGACGCCCTTCTGGACAGGTGCGACCCTCCCTCGCCGCCCCGGAAGGCTCCTCCCATGCGACGCGTCGCCCTCGCGATCCTGCTCGGCCTCACGCTGCCGGCACTGTTCCCCCGGCCGCCGCGGGCGGTCGCCGCGACGAACTCCATCGAGACCCTCGCCGAGCAGCTCAAGACCGGCCTGCGGGTGAAGGCGCCGCGCGACGTCGCCTTCTGCGACGAGGTCGCGCGGCTCGTCCGCGTGGGGAGGCTGCCGGCCGACCTCGTGGATTCCACCTACGTGTGGGCGATTCGCCGGGGCCGGAAGTATCCCTTTCCGGCGTTCGAGAACGTGATGCGGCTCAAGGCTGATCGCCTGGGCGTGCGCCTGCCGTGAGCGGCGGCAGTTCCAGCACGGCGTAGGTCGCGTTCTCGTAGAGCCGTGGAAACGGGAGTGCCTCGAGGCCGCAGATGACGAGCGGCACGATCGCGTGGTCGGCGCCGTAGCGGGCGGCGACCTCCCGGAGCCGATCGGCACCGAATGCGGCCGTCGACGCCTCCAGGTTCACGAGTCCGCCGTCCCGGGAGTAGCAATCGGTGTACCTGCGTCGCCACTCGACGAGCGACCGCGCATCCTGCGGGCTGTTCTTCCAGGAGACGACCTCACGGCGGCCGGTACGCCACGTGAACGACTCTTCACCGCGAGGCGTGAGGAAACAGGCGTCGGCGGGCGCATGGTCGCGGACCCACTCGCAGACGTCGACCCAGGCGACGGGGTCGACCCGCGCGTCAACCCGCGGCGAGAGGCCCACGCGGCCCGGCAAGGGCCAGTGCGCCGACTCTGCGACCACGCTCAGGCCCAGGAACCCGACGGCAAGGGCCCGTACGATCACGGGCCGCAGCGGCACCACGAGCGTGCACGCCCTGTCGTCCGTCAGGACGGCGGCCACCGTCGCCGCAAGCGCCAGCGGCACCATCACGTCGGCCAGGCGGAACCAGTAGAAGCGCAGGATGGCGTGGGCGGCCGCCGGGGCGAGCGGCTCGGCGAGAGACGCGATCCACCCGATCAGCGAGAACGCCAGCGTGGCCCCAACGAGCCTGGCCAGTCTCATGCGGGGTGGCGTCCGCGGCACGATGCGGTGCACCAGCCACCACACGGCGATCGCGAGCAGATGCCGGGCCACCAGCCCCGCGGCGAACGACCGCGGCAGCAGGTGGTGCGGCAGCCGCTCGGTCACGTAGATGGCATTCGCCGCGGCCCGCGTGGCTGCATCGACGCCGGCAGACAGTCCGAGCACCGGCACGACCCCGCAGGCGGCCAGCAGGAGGCCGGCCCCGACCCACAGGCCCGCGAAGAGCGACCGTCCGGCTGCTCCGCCCTGGAGACGGTCGACGAGCCACACGGCGGCCCCGGCGAACATCGCCCAGCCGCCCACGACCGGATGCAGCGCAGCGGCGGCACCGCACAGGCACCACGCGGGTCCGAACCGACCGCGACCGACCTCACCCACGCCGGCCAGCACGAGCGCCCAGGAGAACACCTTCGCCTCGCACCCGCCGATGATCCACTCGCCGGCCGCGGTCGTGAAGCGCACGGCGACCGCGAACAGCGCCGCCGCGACGATGCGGCCCCACGTGCCGGCCACGACCGGCACGATGGCCCGGTGGAAGCCCCACGCCACGGCGAGCCAGCCGATCGCACGGCCGATCCAGGCGGCCGTCTCCAGCGGCACGGCCGCCGCCAGCGGGCCCATGGCGGCGAAGAAGACGCCGTGGGCGTCGGGCGTCTCGAGGAAGAAGTCACCGCGGCCCCACTCGGGGTCCGCGTGATGCCGCGCCTTCGTGAGGTAGACGGTCTCGTTGATGTCGGGCGCCGGCCAGGCGCCGGCGGCGGCAAACAGGGCCGCCGCGGCGAGCACTTCGGCCAGGCCTCGTCCGACCGCCCTTCGGTCTGCGTCGCTTCCGCCGGGCATCGCCGCCACCTATAACCTCGTCACCGCGTTCGCAGAGGATAGCCTGACCCGTGAGCACGTCGCCGGATTCCGCCGTCCCCGCTCCCGCCGGCGCCGCGACGGCGGCAGGCGGCGACGCCCTGCGCGGGGCCGTCGCGTCGGGCGAGATGCTCGGCATCGTGGGGGCTCCGCTGGCGTTGGCCGCGATGCTCGTGGAGCGGGCCGGCTTCGATGCGGTCTACCTGTCGGGCGCCGCCTTTTCGGCCGGCGCGCTCGGTGTGCCCGACATCGGGCTCTTCACCCGCGACCAGCTCGTGGAGCAAACCCGGATTCTGGCCCGATCGACGACGCTGCCGCTGGTCGTGGACGCCGACACCGGCTTCGGCGGGCCTCGCGAGGTTGAGAAGACCGTCCGGCTGCTCGAGGCCGCGGGGGCCGCGGCCATCCAGCTCGAGGACCAGCTCGGAGTCGACAAGCGATGCGGCCACCTGGGCGGCAAGCAGGTGCTCGACCCGGGCGAGATGTGCGACAAACTCGCGGCCGCCGCAACCCGGCCACGGTCATCATCGGTCGCAGCGACGCCCGCGGTGTGCACGGCCTCGACGACTGCATCAGCCGGCTCCGGGCCTACCGGGAGGCCGGCGCCGACTGGCTCTTTCCCGAGGCGCTGGGGTCGCGCGACGAATTCTCCCGCCTGGGCCGCGAGTTCGCCGGGGCGGCGCCGCTGCTGGCGAACATGACCGAGTTCGGGAGGGGCCCGCTCCTCTCCATTCCCGACCTGGCCAAGGCCGGCTTTGCCGCCGTCCTCTATCCGGTCACGCTCCTGCGGCTGGCGATGAAGGCCATGGAGACGGGCCTGGCCGTGATCGCCGACGAAGGAACGCAGGAGAGCCTCCTGGATCTCATGCAGTCGCGCGAGGAGTTGTACGATCTGCTCGGCTACGATCCCACGCATCCGGAGCGGCACCGCGCCGCCTCCGCGAACTCACCGGAGCCTCGCCCATGACCGCGCCACCGCCGGCAGGAGCCGCCGCCGACTTCGCCAAGGGCCTCGCCGGCATCGTGGCGGGGACGACCTCGATCGCGTCCCTCGAGGGCACGCTCCGCTACCGCGGCTACGACATCGAACCACTGGCGCGGGCGGGCGACTTCGAGGAGGTCGCCTACCTCCTGCTCCACGGCGAACTGCCCTCCCGGGCCCAGCACGCGGCCTTCCGCGACCGCGTGGCCGCCGCGGCGCAGTCGCTCCCTCCCGCCGCGCTCGACGCCCTGGCCCGGCTCGCGGCCGCGAGCCCCGAGGCGTCGCCGATGGATGCGCTCCGCACCGGGGTCAGCGGCCTCGGGCTCCTCGAGCGCGACGACACGCCCGGCGACCGCACGGCCCTGCTCGTGCAGGCCGAGAGGCTCCTGGGCCGGGTGCCGGCGCTCCTCGCCGCCTGGCTCGATCTCGCGGCGGGCCGGCCGGTGGCCCCGTGGCCGTCGGGCTCCCTGGCGGCGGCGCTCCTCGAGCGGCTCACCGGCCGCGTGCCGCCGCCCGCGCACGTGGCCATCTTCGGCACCACGCTCGTGCTCTACGCCGAGCACGAATTCAACGCCTCCACGTTCGCCGCCCGCACGGTGGCCTCGACCGGCTCCGACATGCACTCCTGCATCACCGCGGCGATCGGCGCGCTCAAGGGCCCGCTCCATGGCGGTGCCAACGAGAAGGTGCTTGAGGTGCTCGGCGCGATCGGATCGGCCGAGCGCGCCGAGGCCTGGGTGCACGAGCAGTTCGCCGCGAAGCGGGTGGTGATGGGCTTCGGGCACCGCGTCTACAAGGATGGCGACGTGCGGGCGAAGCTGCTCGGGGCGATGTGCCGCGACATGGTGCGCGGCACGGACGGCGACCTGCTCGAGGACCTGGCCGAGCGCGTCGAGCGGCTGATGCTCGCGAAGAAGTCGCTCAAGCCCAACCTCGACTGGCCGGCGGCCCGCGTGTACCACGCGCTCGGCCTGCCGGTGAAGGTGTTCACGCCGATCTTCGTGGTGGCCCGGATGAGCGGCTGGACGGCACACGTCATCGAGCAGATGGGTGACAACCGGATCATCCGCCCGCTGTCGCTCTACACCGGTCCCGCCCCGCGCGACTACATGCCGCTCTCCGGCCGCAGTTGAGGCTTGGCACAGTCGCGGTCTCGCCCAACGCCCCGGAGTCCCGTCGCTTCCGCGTTTTGTTGTTGCGCGCCGGGCTTGTTCAAGCCCCCCGCGGCAGCGGGGGGCCTCCGGGCCGGAAGGCCGTCCCGCTTGCCATGCATGACACGCTCAGCGATCGAACAGCTTCTTGATCGCCCACACGGTCGCGGCGCGGCCGGCCCGGGCGATCGACCGCGTCAGAGGGATGCCCTTGGGGCAGACGGCCACGCAGTTCTGGGCGTTGCCGCAGACCTGGATGCCACCCTGGCCCGTGAGCGCCTCGAGCCGCTCGCCGGCGATCATCCGCCCGGTGGGATGGGCGTTGAAGAGCATCGCCTGGCTGATCGCGTGGGCCCCGACGAATCCGGCGTCGAACGCCGCCTGCCGCCGGGCCGCGAAGTCGGCCTCGCTCTCGCCGTCACGACGCGCCGCGTCGATCCTCGTGAACTGCGGGCAGGCCTCGAGGCATCAGCCGCAGCTGATGCAGGTGGAGAGCGGATAGGCGTCTTCCTGCTCCTGCGGCGAGATCCGCGGGCCGGGGCCGTGATCGTAGGAATCGTCGACGGGCACCCAGGCCTGGACCCTCTCGAGCGAGCGAAACAGCCGCCTGCGATCGACCACGAGATCACGGACCACGGGAAACTTCGACATCGGCTGGAGCTCGATCTCGTCGGACTCCGTGAGCAGGGTGTCGACGAGGGCCGAGCAGGCCATCCGCGTGCGGCCGTTGATGAGCATCGTGCAGGAGCCGCACACCTCCTCGAGGCAGGAGCAGTCCCAGGCCACGGGAGGCACCCGCCGACCGTCCTGCGTGCGGGCCTGGGCGGCGATCTTCTGCAGCACGCTGATCACGTTCATGTTCGGCTCGTGGGGCACCTCGAACCGCTCCCAATAGCTCTCGCCGCCGGCTGCGTCCTGCCGCAGGACCCGCACGCGGACCCGTCGTGCGGCCGCACCGTGGCCCCCAACGTCGTGCCCGTTGCCCCCGTGTGACGCCGCGCTGTCCACAGCCTTGATCATCGCATGTCCTCCGTCAGGTCGCGGCCGTCGCCATCCGGGCCCCGCCGGCGGCCTGGCCGTCGCCCGCCGCCGCCCGGCGCTCCTTCCAGACCTCCTCGATCACGTCGGCGCCGACGAGCCCGTAGAGCCGCGGACGCGGCGGGATGAGCGAGGTGTCGACATCCTGGTAGCTGATCTCGGGCTGGCCGTCGGCGCCGCACGCCGCGATCGTCGACTTGAGCCACTTCCGCGTGTTGGCCTCGAACCGGTGGCACCACTGCTCGGCCTCTCGCCGCGTGCCGGCCGGGTCGGTCGCCGTGATGCCCGGCATCGCGAAGTCCGGCTTGAAGTGGGCCCCACGGCACTCGTCGCGGAGCAGGGCGCCCTTGAGGATCAGCTTCGCGACCGGAAACATGTCGCCCAGCGCCTTGGTGAAGACCACGTTCTGGTTCGTCCAGTTGCCCGTGTCCGAGACGGCGCACCGCCTCCAGCGCTCCTCCAGTGAGCAGGCCTCGCCGTAGGCCGCCTCGAGCTGGTCGTTGCGCCGCACGACGGTGGCCACGCGGGTCATGAGCGCACCGAGTTCCTGGTGCAGGTCGTACGGGTTCTCATCGCCCGCCGTCCGCGCCAAGAGCTCGCGATGCCGCTC
>JBJTIV010000469.1:0-7154 GCA_046095145.1 Planctomycetaceae bacterium | reverse complement strand
CCGCCGCAACACGCCGCGACCGCGGGCATCTACCAGAATCCCGGCGGCAGCGCGGCCGCGAGGGCGGCGCGGGGAGGGTAGCGGGGCGGCACGGGCCGCTCAATGCCGTCTTCCCGGGCCGCGCGGCCGCCGGGGGGCGTTTCGTCCCGGACGGCGGCCTGTCAGAATGCGGCGGTCGTCCGGAAGGCCCGGACGCGGGGAGGTCCGCGGTGAGGGGCTCGGACAGCACGCGCGCCGCGGCCGACGCACCGGAGACCGGGACGGATGCGGCGTTCGTCGCCGCCCTCGCGGCCGCGCTGCCGCCGGGATTCTGGTCGATGCCCGCGATCGCGGCGTGTTCCGGCGGCGCCGACAGCGTCGCGCTGCTCGTCGGCCTCGCGCGCCTCGCCCCGGCCGCCGCGGCCGGCCGCCTCGTGGTGGTCCACGCGGAGCACGATCTGCGGGCCGCCGCCGCCGCCGACCGCGAGTTCGTGGCGGCGCTCGCCGCCCGCCTCGGCCTGCGGTTCGTGTGGCAGCGGCTCGCGGTGCGGGCGGCGTCGCGCGGCGAGGGCATCGAGGCCGGCGCGCGGCGACTGCGCTACGAGTTTCTCGCCGCCGTGGCCCGCGAGGTGGGCGCGCGTCACGTGGCGGTGGCCCACACGGCCGACGACCAGGCCGAGACGATCCTCCAGCGGATGCTGCGGGGCACGGGCCTGGCCGGCCTGGGCGGCATGCGCGAGGCGCGGGAGCTGTGCGACGGCGTGGCGCTCGTCAGGCCGCTCTTGCGGCTGCCCCGGTCGCTCGGCCGCGGGTTCCTCGCGGCGGAGGGCGAGGCCTGGCGCGAGGATGAATCCAACGACGATCCCCGGCCGGCCCGCAACTTCCTCCGTCACCACGTGCTGCCCCGGTGCGCGGCCGGGCCGTTTCCGGCGGCCGCGGCGGCGCTCGTGCGGCTCGGCCGGCAGGCCGAGCGCGTGTCCGGCGCGCTGGCGAGCGCCGCCGGACACCTGCTCGAGGCGCATGCCAGCCGGCAGGCCGACGGCTCGATCCTGCTGCGCACGCCGGGCCTCGCGGGGCTCGACCCGCATCTCGTGGCCGAGGTGTTCGTGGCGCTGTGGGACCGGGAAGGCTGGCCGCGGCGGAAGATGGCGGCCCGTCACTATGCACTCCTCGCCCGCCTCGCGGCGGAGGGAGGCAGCGCCGACCTGCCGGGCGGCGTGCGCGTCGAGTCCGACGGCCCGGCCCGGCTGCGGCTCCGCGCCGCCCAGCCTCCCGCGCCGTGACGACCGGCACGAGGTCTCGTCCCGGGGCGCCGCCGCAGGCTGGGTGAGAGGCGGGGTTCTCGGCGGCGGTCGCGGGCGGCCGGCGGCTTGACCGCCATGGCGGCCGCCCCCTACGTTCCCGCCCCCCTGCCGGGCCGAGGCCCGGAGTGCGCGCCCGTCGGATCGTCATGAAGTCGCTGGCCGACATCCTCTGGTCGCTCGTCCGCTGGGCGCTGCCGCTCACCGTGGCCGGCGTGGCCGTCGCGATCACCATCGGCTCGACCCGCATCGGCGAGGAGATTCGTCGCCGGGTCGAGACGCGGCTGCGCGCCGAGTTTCCCGGGCTCGTCGTGCAGGTGCAGGGGGCCGGACTGGTGGAGGGGCAGGGGATCGTGGTCCGGGGCCTGGCGCTGGCCGACCCGTCCCTGCCCACCAGGCATCAACAGCTCGTGCGCGTCGAGGAGGTGCACCTCGACTGCCGCACGACCCTCGCGGAACTGGCCACCGGTGCGCCCGTGATCACGGCGGTCCGCCTCCGCCGGCCCACGCTGCACGCCACGCGCACGGCCGACGGCGGCTGGAGCGTGCGCCGCCTGCTCGCCCACCGGCCGTCGCGGGCCGCGATTCCCGTCGTCGTCGAGGACGCCACGGTCGTCGTCGAGGATCCCGTCCACCGCCAGTGGCTCACGGTCCGGCAGGTTGGCCTCGACGTCACTCCCGGACCCGGCGGCGTGGCCGTGCGCGGCGCCGCGTCTGGCGACCTCTTCGAGCGGGCCACGTTCGCCGGCACGCTCGGGTCCGCCGATGGCCGCTTCGACGTGGCCGGCACCGTGGAGTCGCTCGAGGTCTCGACCCGGCTGCACCCGCTCCTGCCGGCCGCGGCCCGCACTCCGGTGCTGGCCGGCCTCCGGGGTCGTGCCGGGTTCGAGTGGCGGGCGACCGGCGGCCTCGATGCCCTGGCGGCCACCGCGTTCACGGTCACCGGCCGCCTCGAGGGGGCGCGGTTCGAGCACGCCGCGCTTCCCTTCCCGGTGAGCGACGTCTCGGCCGACTTCCGGGCCGACAACGCCGGCCTGACGTGCGAACGGCTCGAGGCCCACTCGGGCACCACGCTCCTGCGCGGGTCGGGCAGGTTGACCGGATGGTCGCCGGACGGCGACTGCGACGTGATCGTCGAGGCCGAGCGGCTGCTCGTGGGTCGACACTGGGAGGCGTTGCTTCCGGAGCAGCTCGCCGCGCAGTGGAGCCAGCTCCTGCCCGCGGGTGCGGTCGACGTGCGGGCGCAGTTCGCCCGCCGGGCGGGCGTGCTCGCGCCCGACGTGTCGGTCCGCTGCCGCAACGTGTCGCTCACGCACTACCGCTTTCCGTACCGCCTCGACCGCACCGTCGGCACCGTCACCCTCAAGGGAACGGCGCTGCAGCTGCACCTCACGGGCGAGGCGGGGGGGCATCCGGTGCACGTGGCCGGCACGATCGACACCGCCGAGGCCGGCGGCCGGGGCTTCGTGGAAGTGAGCGGCGACGGGATGCGGATCGACGACGCCCTCCTGGCCGCGCTGCCGCCGCGGAGCGCCGACATCCTGCGGAAGCTCCGCGCCGCCGGCACGTTCGACTTCGTCTTCCGTCACGACCGCTCGCCGCAGTTTCCCCGCGGGCATGCCAACGCGCTGGCCATCCGGCTGTCGCAGTGCAGCCTGGCCTACGCCGGCGTCCCCTACCCGCTCTCGAACGTCGCCGGCACGATCCGCATGGACCGCGGCCGATGGACGATCGGCGAGTTGACGGGATCCAACGACACCGGCGTCGTCCGCTGCTCGGGCGCACTCGAACCGCTGGGGGACGACGACGGCGAGCTCGTGCTGCGGCTCGCGGGCACCGGCGTGGTGCTGGAGCGGGAACTGCGCGACGCGCTGCCGCCGGGGGTCCGCGGCGCGTGGGACGATCTCGATCCCCGCGGCAACGCGGAATTCACGGCCACCGTGCGGCATCGCGTGAAGGCGCGCAGCACGACCGTGGAGATCGAGGCCCTGCCGCTGGGCGACACGGTCTCGATCGAGCCGGCCTGGTTTCCCTACCGACTGGAGCGGCTCCGCGGCCGGCTGTCGTGGCGCGACGGCCGCCTGCGGTTCGACGACGTCCGCGGCGAGCACGACCGCACCACCGTGACCGCCGCGGGCAGTTGCCGGTTCACGCCTGACGGCGGCTGGCACGTGGCCTTCGAGCGGCTGGCGGCCGAACGGCTGCGGCTCGAGCATCAGGTGCTCGAGGCCCTCCCCGACGGGCTGGCGCAGGCCGTGTCGGCCGTCAGGCTCGAGGGACTGCTGTCGCTCGAGGGCACGATCGACGTCCACTCGACGGCCCCGGTGATGGTCATGGGCCCGGACGGCCGCCCCCAGGCGCAGCCCGGACCGCCGGCCGCGGCCTGGGACGTGCACCTCGACATGGAGCAGGCGGCGCTCGACGTGGGCGCGCCGGTGGAGCACGTGCACGGCGGGATCAGGCTCCGCGGGGCCAGCGACGGCCGCACCTGGTCGGCCCAGGGCGACGTGGCGATCGACAGCGCGATCGTCCGCGGCGTGCAACTCACCGCGATCGAGGGGCCGCTGGCGCTCGACCCGGCCGGCGTGCGGTTCGGACAGCCGGCGACCGGCCCCGGCGGCGCGGCCAGGCGCTGCTCGGCGCGGCTGGCCGGCGGCAGGCTGCTGGCCGACGGCACGCTGGAGTCGGGGCCGGCGGGCCGGTTCAGCATCGTGGCGTCGCTCGGCGACGCCGACCTCGCGCGGCTGGCCACCGAGGCCTCCGGCGCGGCGCACCGCTATTCGGGCCGCCTGCAGGGGGCCGTCGAGGTGAGCGGCTCGCGCGCCGGCACGCACTCCCTGGCCGGCCACGGCCAGGTGCGGCTCCGCGACGCCGACATCTACGAGCTGCCGCTCGTGGTGGCGCTGCTCAAGATCCTCCGCGTGCGGGCGCCCGATCGCAACGCCTTCTCCAGCAGCGTGGTCGAGTTCCGGATCGAGGGGCCGCGCGCCTACCTCGACACGATCGAGCTGTCGGGCGACGCGATCAGCCTGGTGGGCGAGGGCGAGGTGGACTTCGACTCGAACCTGCGGCTCACGTTCCGCTCGATCATGGGGGAGGCGGAGACGCAGCTGCCGGTGATGAAGCGCATGATGGGGGGGGCGAGCGGGCAGTTCCTGCTCGTGCACGTGGACGGCACGCTCGCCGAGCCGGTCACCACGACGGAGGCCTTTCCCACGCTCGCGGCGGCCCTGCAGCAATTCCAGTCGCGGCGCGACGACCGGCAGGCGGCGCGCACCGCGGGCGGCCGTCCGGTGCCCCACTGACCCCGGCGCCCGGCGGAATTGCCCTGCTCCGGATCGCGGGGCGCTTGGTACGATCCCCGACATGCCCGTCCGAGGCCTGAATTTCGTGAAGCTGCACGGCGCGGCGAACGACTATGTCTACGTCGACTGCTTCGTCGAGCCGGCCCCCGCCGACCCGGCCGCGCTGGCGCCGCGGATATCGGACCGGCATCGCGGCGTGGGCGGCGACGGCCTGGTGCTCGTGGAGCCGTCGTCGCGGGCGGCGGCCCGCATGCGGATGTTCAACGCCGACGGCAGCGAGGCCGAGATGTGCGGCAACGCCGTGCGCTGCGTGGCCCACCTGCTCGTGAGCCGGGGCCGTGCCGCGGAGGGGCCGGTCACGGTCGAGACGGGCCGCGGCGTGCTCGCGCTGGAGCTGACGCGGACCGGTCCGCACGCCTCGCGGGAGCGGGTCGCCATGGGCGCGCCGATCCTGGAGGCGGCCGAGAATCCCGTGGCGGGCGTCGCCGGCCGCGCCGTCGACGCCGCCTGCGCGGCGCTGGGCCCGGAGCAGCCCTGGTGGCGGGCCAGCGGGCTCGACCCGCGGATGACCTGCGTGTCGATGGGCAATCCCCACGTGGTGCTGTTCTGTGGCGACGTGGCGGCCGTGCCGCTCGAGACGGTCGGGCCGGCGCTCGAGGTCCACCCGATGTTCCCGCGCCGCATCAACGTGCACTTCGTCGAGGTCCGGGCCTCCGATCATGTGCGGATGCGGACCTGGGAGCGCGGCAGCGGGATCACGATGGCCTGCGGGACCGGCGCCGCCGCCGCCTGCGTGGCCGGCGTCCTCACGGGCCGCACCGGCCGCACGCTGGCCGCCGACCTGCCCGGCGGCCGGCTGGAGCTGGAGTGGTCCGCGGCGGGGAACGTCTTCATGACGGGTCCCGCCGAGGAGGTGTTCACGGGCACGTGGTTCGGAGCGTGAGGGCCATGGCAGGACGACGGAGGAAGTCGGGCACCGTGAAGATCCAGTCGCCGGCGGCCATCGGCTGCCTGTCGCTCGCCTCGACGGCGTGCATCCGCCGCTGGATGGCCACGCTCGACTACCGCGCCGACTTCGGCGACCCGACGGTCGATCCCGTCCATCCCGGCTACCGGGGCGCGAAGATCTACGTCTTCTGGCACGAGAACATCCTGCTGCCGCTGTTTCTCCGCGGCCATTCCAACATCTCGATGCTCCTGTCGCGACACGCCGATGCGAACGTGCTCGACCGCGTGGCCCGGATGATGGGCTTCGGCGTGGTCCGCGGCAGCACGTCGAACGGCAGCATGGTGGCGCTCCGCGAACTGGCCGATCGCGCCTCCCGCGGCAACCTCACCATCACCCCGGACGGCCCCCTCGGACCGCGCCGCCGGCTGGCTCCCGGCTGTGTCTTCCTCGCGAGCCAGCTCGGCATTCCGGTCGTGGCGATGGGGCTGGGCTTCGCGCTACCGTGGCGGACGGCGACGTGGGACCGATTCGCCATTCCCCGGCCCTGGTCGCGGGCCCGCGCCGTCGTCAGCCGTGCCATCGAGATCCCTGCCGGTCTCGATCGCGAGGGCCTCGAGGCGCAGCGGGCGGGGCTGGAGCGGCTGCTCACGCATGTGACCGACGATGCGGAGGCCTGGGCCACCGCGGGCACGCGGCGGCCCGGAGAGACGGGGGTCCGCAAGGAGCCGTCGCGGGTGGCGCGCCGCGCCGCGGCGCTGCCTGGCGAACCGGGGGTGACGCTCACCGCCGAACTCGCGCGGGTCGGGGTCGCAGCCGGGCCGGCGGAGCGATCCGCGGCCTGACGGCTACGGTCGGCGGCGGGACGCCGGATCGAGGAGCCGCTCGAGTCGGTCCAGCATGCCGCGCAGGGCGCGCACCTCGGTGCGGATCGCCGACTCGTCAACGGTGGGCCGCTCGGCGCGCCGCGGCGCGGGCTGGAGCGTCGGGGGCGGCACGGCCGCCGTGCCGGCGCCGGTCAGCGCCCGCTCCAGGGGCTCGTCGAGCGCCTGCAGCACGACCGCCGCCTGTTTCGCGGCGCCGCCTGGCAGCACGAACTGCACCGTGACCGGCCTGTCGAGCGGCCCGCTCGCCACGAGCTTCGTCAACTCTTCCGGCGACCGCACCGGCTGCTCGCCGAGGGCCACGATCACGCTGCCGGGCGGCACGCCGGCCTTGGCGGCAGGGAGATCCTGCACGACGCCGATCACGTAGGCGCCCGCCGGCTGCGGCAACTGGAAGCGAGACTGCGTGGCGCCGTCGATGGGCACGGTGCGCACGCCCAACGCGGTCCTGCCGGTGCCGAGCGCCGGCGGCGTCGAGGCCGCCGGCGCTGACGGGGTGGCCACGGCGGGCTGAGCCGCGACGACCGACGGCGGGGAGGCCGACGGGTCGGCGGCCGGCCGCGGGCCGAACCGCGGGCTCGGGACCGGCTGTGGGTCATGCGACGTGGCGGCCTGCCACTCCGGGGCCGAGGTCTGGGTGACCGCCGGCGTCGCAGCAGCCGCGGCGGACTGCGGTCGCACCCCATCCTGCGGGCGTGGGCGACGGCCGTGGTGCTGACCATCATCGGCGCGGTGCACG
>JBJTIV010000468.1:0-6834 GCA_046095145.1 Planctomycetaceae bacterium | reverse complement strand
CGTCGGAGCGGCTCGAGTTCGAGCGGGCGGCCCGGCTCCGGGACGAGATCCGCCTCCTCGAGACGCTCGACGAGCGCGGCGATCTCGAGGAGCACGTGCAGCCCGAGGTGTTCCTCGTCGACCCCAAGAAGGGGCTCGCGGGCCTGGAGAAGGTGTTGGGCCTCGCGAAGCCGCCGCGGGTGATCGAGGGCGTGGACATCGCCCATCTCGCCGGCAACGAGACCGTCGCCAGTCTGGTGCAGTTCATCGACGGCCTGCCCTTCAAGCCGGGCTACAAGCGCTACCGCATCAAGGGCGTGGACGGCATCGACGACTTCAAGAGCATCCACGAGGTCGTCGCCCGGCGATTCGCCCGCCTGGCCCGCGAAGGCGAGACGTTTCCGGACATCCTCCTCGTGGACGGCGGCAAGGGGCAGCTCTCGGCGGCGCTCGACGCCCTGGAGGGCCTCGGCGTCGAGCCGCCGTGCGTGATCTCGCTGGCCAAGCGGGAGGAGGAGGTGTTCGTGCCGGGCCGCAGCGAGCCGCTGAAGCTCTCGCGCGACGCCTACTCCCTGCGGCTGCTCGAGTACGTGCGCGACGAAGCCCACCGCTTCGCGCAGCACTACCACCACCTGCTCCGCGGCAAGCGCTCGCTCGAGGAGTGAGCGACGGGCGGCCCGGTCAGCGGTTGTGCATGTCGCACGACACGCCGCCGGCGGCCGGCACGTAGCAGGCCCGCGCGTAGTCCATCACCATGCGGTGCGCGCTGAACCGCCACGCCAGCGACGCGATCGAGTTCATCATCATGCGGATCCACTTCCGCGGCAGCCCGTCGCCGTCGCGCTCGTAGAACAGCGGGATCACCTCGTCGGCGAGCACCCGGTAGAGGGCCTCCCCGTCGCGGCGGTCGGTGATCTCGGGGTTGGCGTGGGTCTCACCCCGGCCGATCGCGAAGCCGTTGCGGCCGTCGAACGCCTCGGCCCACCAGCCGTCGAGGATCGAGCAGTTGAGGCCGCCGTTGAGCACCACCTTCTGGCCGCTCGTGCCCGAGGCCTCCAGCGGCCGCCGCGGATTGTTGAGCCACACGTCGACGCCCTGGATGAGGTGGCGGCAGACGTTGATGTCGTAGTCCTCGACGAACACGACGCGACCCGCGAAGCGGGGCTCGTTCCGCAGGTTGGCGATCTTGCGGATCAGTGCCTTGCCCGGCTCGTCGGCCGGATGCGCCTTGCCGGCGAAGATGATCTGGATCGGCCGATCGCGGTCGCTGATCAGGTCGTGGAGCCGATCGAGGTCGGCGAGCAGGAGGTCGGCCCGCTTGTAGGTGGCGAACCGCCGGGCGAAGCCGATCGTCAGCGTGTTGGGATCGAGCACCGTCCGCGCGAGCTCCACCGCCTCGTCGCTCTCGCCGCGGCGGCGGCACTGACGGGCCAGTCGGCGCCGCACGAACTGCAGCAGCAGGTTCTTGAGGGCGTAGTGCGTCTCCCAGAGCTCGCCCGGGTCGCACTCGTGGATCTTCTGCCAGACGTCGGGCTCGCCCATGCGGCGGATCCAGCCGGCCGGAAAGATGCGGTCGTAGAGCTGCAGCATCTGCCAGGAGAGCCAGCTCGGCACGTGCACGCCGTTGGTGATGTGGCCGATCGGCACCTCCTCCTCGATGCGGTAGGGCCACAGTCCCGCCCACATCCGCCGGCTGACGTGGCCGTGCAGGGCGCTCACGGCGTTGGCCCGCCGCGACATCTTCAGCCCCAGCACCGTCATGCAGAACGGCTCCTCGTGGTTGTGGGTCTCCACGCGGCCGAGCGCCATGAGCTGGTCGTGCGACAGGCCCAGGGCGTCGCGCATCGGCCCGAGATGCTCCTCCATGAGGGCCGAATCGAACCGGTCGTGGCCCGCCGGCACCGGCGTGTGCGTGGTGAAGACCGTCTGGCGGGCCACACGGCGGCAGGCGTCGTCGAACGGGAACCCGTCGCGGTCCATCCGGCCCCGCACGGCCTCGAGCGTGGCGAAGGCGGAATGGCCCTCGTTGAGGTGGTAGACCCCCGGCACGATGCCCAGCGCCCGGATCGCCTTCACGCCGCCGACGCCGAGGATCAGCTCCTGGCGGATGCGCGTGCGCGTGTCGCCGCCATAAAGCCGGCTCGTGAGCTCCCGGTCCTCCACGGAGTTGCCCTCCACGTCGGAGTCGAGCAGGTAGAGGCTCACGCGGCCCACCGCCATCTTCCATACCTTGGCGTGGATCGGCTTGTTCCGCGTGTCGATCGACACCATGATCTGCCTGCCGTCCTGGCCGATGGCCGGCTCTATCGGCAGCGACTCGACGTGGTTCGGCAGGTATTCCTCGTGCTGGTAGCCGTCGATGTCGAGCCGCTGGCGGAAGTAGCCCTGGTCGTAGAACAGGCCCACGGCGACGAGCGGGATGCCGAGGCCGCTGGCGCTCTTGATGTGGTCGCCGGCGAGCACGCCCAGGCCGCCGGAGTAGATCGGCACCGACTCGTGGATGCCGAACTCGGCCGAGAAGTAGACGACGGGCTTCGACCCGAGCACGCCCGCGTGCACGTTGCACCAGGTCGACTCGGACAGGAGGTACTCCTTCATCCGCCGGTAGGCCTGGTTGATGCGGCTGTAGAGCACCAGTTCGCCCGCCCGGGCCTCGAGCCGCTCCGGCGTGAACTCGGCGAGCAGGGCGATCGGGTTGTGGTCGAGTTGCCGCCAGCGGATCGGGTCGAGCTCCCGAAACATGTTCTCGACCTCGGGATGCCAGCTCCACCACAGGTTGCGGGCCAGGGCGAAGCACTTGGCGTAGAGATTCTGCGGGGACAGCTCGTCGAGCCGCGGCGGCGGCACCGGACAGGACAGGGCGGCGGTGCCGTTCGGGGCCGCAGCGGGGCCGCGAACGCCGGTGTCTTCGGCCTGGCTCATGAGGACTGTGCTCCGGGACTCTTTCTGGTCGTGAGGACGACAGGTCGACCGAAAGTGCGCCGAGTATAACCAGCGAACAGGAGGACGTTGGTGGGCGAAAAACGCATGCCGTCATGCGACACGTCGCCGAGCGGCAGCGAGGCCTGTGCCGAGATCGCCGCGCAGGCCCCGCGCACGGCCGTCGACGGACCCTGGCGCAGCGGCGCGTTCGCGGCGCTGGCCAGGCACGGCGTGCTCGCGGGCTTCGTGCCGGCCGACGCCGGTGGCACCGGGGCGACCGAGGCGGCTCTCGTCGCCACCCTCGTCGCCGTCGCGGAGCGCTGCCTGACGACGGCGCTGGCGCTCTCGCAGTGGGCCGCGGCTGTCCGCATCATCGCTGGCGGTCCCCAGGCCTCGCGCCACCGGCTGCCGGCACTGGCCCGCGGTGAGCAGCTCACGACCGTGGGTATCTCGCAGCTCACCACCAGCCGGCAGCACGGGCCGACGCCGGCGCTCGTGGCCGTGCCGGAGGGCGAGTCGTGGCGACTCGACGGCCTGTGCCCCTGGGTCACCGGCGCCGACTCGGTGGACACGATCGTCACCGGCGCGGCGACGGCCGCCGGTGATCGCCTGTTCTTCGTGGTGCCGACGAACGCCGCCGGCCTCGAGATCGACCCGCCCCTCGTCATGCTGGCCCTCACCGGCAGCCGGACGGCGGCCGTGCGGTTCCGGGGCGTTCGCGCGGCAGACGTCATTCCGGCCGAGCCCACCGGCCCGCGGACCGGCGGGCTCGCCACGACGGCGCTCGCCATCGGGGCCACGCGGGCCGCGGTGACGCTCGTCGAGGCCGAGGCCGCCGCCCGGCCGGGACTCGTGCCGGTCGCCACCGGTCTCGGCGCCGACGTCGAAGCCCTCGCGGCGCGGCTCACGTCGGCGGCGACCCACGGCGTCGCACCGGCGGACCGCGACCGCCTCCGGGCCGACGCCAACGGGCTCGTCGTGCGCGCCGCGCAGGCCGCGCTCACGGCGGCGAAGGGGGCCGGCTTCGTGCGCGGGCATCCCGCCGAGCGGCTGGCCCGCGAGTCGCTCTTCGTCCTCGTCTGGAGCTGCCCGCAGGCCGTCAGCAACGCGGTGCTGTGCGAGCTGGCCGGGCTCGGGTGAGCGGGGGTCGGGTCAACGCTGGGCTCGGGGTGGCCCACGCCCCGTCGCCGGACGTGCCGTTGGGCGAGACGGGATCGGACTTCTCCTTTGCCTCGACGTGAGCGGCTCACTGATCAGGCGTTGCCTTCCGGCAGCGGTGGAGCGTCATCAGGGCGTAGCCGGTGCCGTAGTGCTGGTGGTAGTCGTAGAGCGGGTAGTCCCACCAGGAGCCGTCGGCGTCCTGCACGTCCAGCATGATCCGGGCCAGCGCGTCCTGGTGCCGGGGGCGGGCGGCCGCGGGCAGGTGGTCGATCACGCGGGCCGCATAGTAGTGGCCGAAGTAGTAGAAGTAGCCCGCGACCTGGGCGAATGACTCGTGCGGGATCGGCCGCTTGCGGCCCATCTCCAGCCAGCCGTTGCGGTCCACGAGCCGGTCGAGCCACTCCTCGAGGATGGCGTCGGTGATCGTGTCGTCGCCCCACAGCCGCAGCGCGAGATTGCAGGCCTGGCTGCGGCCGAGGCTGCCGGCCGGCCGGTTGATCTCGCGCCGGGGCTGCCACTTGAGATAGCTGCCGTACAGGTAGCTGAAGTCCGGCAGCCGCTGGAGATCGGTCGCCGCGATCGCTCGCCGCACGAGTTTCTCCGGCGGCTCGACACCGGTCCCCCGCGCATCGTGGAACGCCACGAGCACCGCGGCGTTCACAAAACTCTGCGACGACGAGTTGGGACGCTGCGTGCCGGCGCCGAAGTCGTAGTAGCCCCAGCCCCCCTCGGCCGACTCGTAGCGGCCGAGCAGGTCGTACTGGCCGCGGATGAGTTCCTGGAGGCGGGCTTGGCGCGATGCGTCGTCGGACGGCCGCCCGTACAGGGCGGCCAGCGCCTGGATCCCGTAGGCATGGGCCCAGACGTTGTAGATGAGCGCGGCATCGTGGCGGCGCACGCGCGGCAGTTCGGCCACGAGCCAGGCCTCGCCCCGGTCGATGGCACGGGCGACGGCGGGCGACCCATCGTCCTCCTCCACGAGCGCCTGCACGGCCAGCGCCGTCGTGGCCGCGCGGAAGCCGTGGTGCGATCCCACGCCCGCGATGATGTTGAGATCCTTCGTGCGCCCGGGCGTGCCGAACGAGCCGTCGGCGTTCTGGTCCCCCACGAGAAACGCCACGCCGCGGGCGATCGCCGCGGCGAGGTCGGCGGCGGGCACCGGCGTTGCGGCCGCTCGCTCGGACACGGCCGTAGTCGACTCATCGGCCCGTCCCGCACCTGCGAGCACGGCAGCCAGCCCGACCGTCGCCGGAAGAAACCATCCGCGGCTGGTGCTCACGGCTTGGTCGCCCTCACGCGGTCGCCCGCGGCGAGCCCCTCGAGAATCTCGACCCGGCCCCCCGAGGAGAGTCCGGTCCTGACCTTCCGCTTCTCGGGAGCGGCCCCCTCGCGATCCAGGTAGACGATCCGCGCCCCGTCGCCGTCGCGAAACACGGCGGACTCAGGCAGCGTGATGGCATCGGCCCGCGACCGCACCACGAACCGCGCCGTGCCCGTCATCCCAGCCGCGGGCGGCGGACCGCCCTCGGGCGGCTGCACGGCGAACGCGGCTTCGTACTTGCCGTCCTTCGGCACCGGGGCGAAGCCGGGCTCGAGGGTCGCCGCGGCCGGGGCGTCGGGATAGCCGGCCGGCGTCACGCGGCCCGACAGGCCCGGAGCGATGAGATGCAGGTCCTTTTCCTCGACCCGGGCCCGGAAGCGCAGCGGGCCCGCGCCGATGATCGTGAACGCCAGGTCGCCGAGCGGCACCGCCTGGCCGACGATCGCCTTCGCGGACACGGCCGCGGTCGTCCAGGCCCCGTCCTGCAGCCGCCCGTAATAGAGGACCCCCGCCCGCGGCGCCGCGCGGGTCGCGAGCCCGCGATCGTGCCGCAGTTCCTCGAGTTTGCGCTGCGCCTGCCGGCGGTCGTGCTCCAGTTTCGCCACCCCGAGCCGCTTCTGCTCGAGTTGCAGCGGCAGGGTGGCCCGGGCCTTCTCCAGGCCGAGCGCCGCCTTCCTGGCCGCGCGTTCCAGTTCGACGGCCCGCCGCGGCAGGTCGAGCGTGAGCGCGTCCTCCGAGCCCACCGTGGCCTGCCGCAAAAACTGCTCCGCCGCGGCCACGTCGAACCGCGTCCGCTGGAGGATCATCTCCTCGGTCTCCTCGGTGAGATCCTTGTCCTGGTACATCTTCTCGAGCTGGGCGAATTCCTCCTTCGCGGAGCGGAGTCGCTGCTCCGCCGCCTTGACGCCGAAGCGGGCCTCCTCCTCGGCGAGCGAGCGGCCCACTGCGGTGAAGCGGGCCAGGTCTTCGGCCGCGACGCGGTCCTGCCGTTCCGCGTCGGCGAGTTCCAGCGGCGTCGTCGCCTCCGCCGTCGCCAGTTCGCGGCGGGCCAGCTCCAGCGCCGTCTCCCCCGCGGCGAGGTCGATCTCGAGGTCGGCGATCGCCCGGTCGATGCGGTCGGCGTCGAACGCCACGATCACGTCGCCCTCGGCCACCCGCGCGCCGTGTGCGGCAAGCTTGACGATCTCGAGCGGCTGCGAGAACGACTCGGGACGATGCTCGACGATCACCGCGTCCACCGGCTCGAACGCCCCCTTGACCTCGAGCACCGCCTCGAAGGGCCCCCGCTCGGCGGCCGCGGTCTCGGCGGGCTTGCCGTCGGCCGCCGGTGACGCGGCGGGTTTCACCTGCTCGCTGTCGCCACCGCCGGCGACCGCCATGACCGCCGCCCACGCGACGACCCCCGCACCGACCCGCACCGGCCACGCAACGTGCATCGTCATCCTCCTGAA
>JBJTIV010000467.1:0-3701 GCA_046095145.1 Planctomycetaceae bacterium | reverse complement strand
TCGGCGTGCCGTTGGCGAACATCAACACCGCCGATTGGCGAATGACGCCTGACGGTTTCATACCGCAGCCTGTCGGCAGTCGCACTCGCATCCGCAAGCGCCTGGCGCGGGCATGCTGGCGTCAGCCCGGTCTGGATAGGGCGGCGAGGCTCGGTGAGTTGGCTGCGAGGGGAGTGGGCCATGGCCTAGCGACTGCAGCCGCGGCGTTCGGTCTGGCCAGTGATACGGAGTGAGGTCGCCGACTTCGGGAACGAGCCGTCGCGCGGCCCTCTGGGATACAAACGGCCCGGACTCACCCGACCTGTTTATCCGCCCGGGTAGCGCGGTGCTTTTCCGGCAGTGCGCGGCACATCTGCCGTGGTCCCGAACTCGCCTAGGAGGAACGGAGCAGCACGGCCTCGGCGCGGGCCCGGTCGGCTGGATGCTTCGCCTGCAGGCTCTCGAGCCGTGTCATCACGGTGTGGCCTACCCGACCCTTGTAGAGGCCGCCGTGCCGCAGGACATCGCGCCAGAAGACATGGACGGCATTATTGGCCGTGAACAAGGCCTCCCGCTCGAGACGCAGACCGCGACTGGCGGCCAGGTTGATCGGTTCCAGCCCAGTGCGACCGTGACGGAAGTGCAGGTCGTGGTCCTCGTAGGTGCTCACCACCTGGTCCACCTCGTGCATGAGCAGCGTATCGAGTGCCTCCGTCACGTGCTCCGGCCGCCGCAGCGGGGCATGCACGTTGAGAACGGCCACGATGTCCGGAAAAAAATCCAGCCTCTTCTCCATGTCGTCGACCGCGGCCCGGACGATCTCATGGAGATGGACGTCCGGATCCGAAAGATGCGGATCCCGAACGTGCGCCGCCGTGCCGGCCCATCCCGAGCAATGCTCTGCCACGCGCTGGTCGTCGGTGCTCACGTAGACAAGGCTGAAGGCCGCGCAGCCGACGGCGCAGTCGAGCGTGTAATCGACCAGCGGACGACCCGCGAGCGGGGTGAGCGCCACGTCGGGAATGCCCGGATAGGTGTTCTTCGCCGGAATGATGGCCGCACACCGCGGCCGCACGAGGCCGTCGTAGCGGGCGGCCACCGCCCGCTTGATCTCGCGTCGCGCGGCGAGCAGGGCCTCGGTGTCAGTGGACATCGAGTTCGCGTGCTGCCGATAGTAGAAGAGCGGCGTCTGCACGTTCGCGACCTTGAAGCGGTGCAGCATACGCAGCCAGAGTTCGTGGCCGTCCTGGGCGGCGAACCGCGTGTCATAGCCGCCCACCGCCTTGAGCACCCGCGTGCGGATCATCGTGCACGCGCCATGCGCGGGGAGATCCAGCACCTCCGCCTCGTCATGCACCCGCTTCCGCCGCTCGACGCCGATCACGTCGCCCGCTTCGGTGATGTAGATCCAGTTCGGATAGACGAGGCCGATGTCGGGATGGCGGTCGAGATAGTCGCTCAGCACGAGGAGCGCGCTGTCGTCGAGATAGTCGTCGGCGTCGAGCCGCATGATGGAGGTGCCGCGGGCCATCTCCAGAGCGGCGTTGGCGCAGGCCCGAAGCCCACGCGGCTGGGGGTTCTCCACCACCCGCACCTGGTCTGGAAACCTGCCTTGAAACTCACGGGCGATCGCGAGCGTGTCGTCGTTCGATGCCTCGTCGAACAGGATCAGCTCCCAAGCGTCAAGGCTCTGGGACGCAAGGCTTTCCAGGGCTTCACGGAGGAACCGCCCGTAGTTTCGGCACGGCACATAGACGGTCACCTTCGGTGGCATCACGCGCACATCCGTTCCCAGCGGCGGAAACAAGACCGATGGTTCCTGGGAGTTTCGAATGGTAGCATCCCGTGGGGTGAGATGCACCCGAGTCGGGGTCCTTCGCGGCCACGATTGCAGGTCACGCGTCGAGCAACGATACCGGGAGTCTCATGAGGATTGTCGTCACGGGCGGTGCTGGTTTTCTCGGCGGCCATGTGGCTGCCGAAGCGCGTGCCGCGGGGCACGAGTGCAGCGTGCTGGACGTGAGCGCGATACCGCGGCAGCTGCAGGAAGCGGGGATCCGGTGGCAGGCGGGTTCCCTCACGTCGATCGACGATCTCCGACGTGCTTTCCGCGGCGCGGACGCGGTGCTGCATCTCGCGGGCGTCGGCGACGTCTACCTCGCAGCCGAAAAGCCCCCGCTGGCCGCCGAACTCAATGTCGTGGGCAGCGCCAACGTGGCCGAGGCCTGCCTCGCCGAGGGTGTGGGCCGGCTCGTGTACGCGTCGACGTGGGAGGTCTACGGGCACCCGCGCTACGAACCGCTCGACGAGGCGCATCCGACGAACCCGGATCATCCCTACAACGTCACGAAAATGGCCGGTGAGCAGATGCTGCTGGCCTACGACGCCCTCAAGGGGCTCCCCGTGGTGGCCCTCCGGCTCGGCACGGCGTACGGCACAGGCATGCGGCCCAACTCGGTGTTTTCGATCTTCATTGGCCGCGCCCTCCGGGGTGAGGGGATCACGGTGAGCGGCGACGGTCGGCAGCACCGGCAATTCACCCACGCCTCGGACGTCGCCCGGGCGTTCGTCGCCGCGGCGGAGAGCGGCATCCGCCGCGAGGTCATGAACATCGTCGCGGAGGAGACCGTGACGATCCGGGACCTGGCGGAGATGGTGGTGGCCGAATGCCCGGCGCCGCTGTCGTTCGGCGAGCCCCGTCCCGGCGACATCTCGCCCGCGCGGGTCTCCGCGGCCAAGGCGCGGAGCATGCTGGGGTGGACGGCACGCGTGCCCTTCGCCGAGGGTCTGCGTGATCTGATCGGGTATCACCGTGCGGCGGCACGGTAGTCCGACAGCAGGAGCGGACGATGGCGCCCTCGACGGCGAACGGTGGACTCGTGCGACGGCTCGGTCGAGCGGTCGCCCATCGACTCGGCACCCGGCTGTGGATCGCCTCGAACACCGTCCTGTCGCAGGTCGAGCGGGCTGCAGACGACACCAGTGGTGTTCCCAAGACAGACCGGGGCGCATGTCGTGTGGCCTGCTTCAGCCCCTACGCAACGTGGGACATCGTCTCGGCGTGGGAATTGACCGTGCTCCGAGCGCTGGCGAGGCGCGGGTGCGACACGCGGCTGCTCCTGTGCGATGCCGTGTCGCCGACGTGTGATCTGGTGTGGACGAGCAGCAGTCCGACCCGGGATCGCTGTCTCGTTTGCCAAAGTCGCGCCACCGGGGCCGCCCGGCTGCTGCCGCAGCCGTTCGAGTGGATCTCTCGATACATCGACGCCGCTGACCGCACCGCGGCGATCGACTGGGCCATGAGCCTGCCCGAGGACGGCCTACGAGACGCGCGCTTCGGCGACGCCGCTCTCGGCAACTGGTGCTATGGCTCGATGCGAAGCCACTTCCGAGGCCCACGGCTCGACCTGACGGATCCCCGGGTGCGTCTCGTCTACCGGCAATACCTGTCCGGCGCGGCACAGACGCTCGCGGGATGCCGCGCCTGGCTGGGAGCCGTGCGGCCCGACGTGCTGTGGCTCTTCAACGGTCGCATGTCGCTGACGCGGGTCGCCTCCGAGGCGGCCCGCGGACTGGGGATCCGCGTGATCTGCCACGAGCGCGGGATCATGCGGAATTCCTGGCGGTTATGGGAGAACGAACGGTGTTCCCAGTATCGGGGCCGCCGGGAGGCCGCGCTGGCCAATGCGAAGCAACCGCTCACGGCGGAGCAGGCTCAGCAG
>JBJTIV010000466.1:0-3433 GCA_046095145.1 Planctomycetaceae bacterium | reverse complement strand
CCAGGCCCCCGGAGCCCGAGAGCACCGTCGCCACCGTGGCGCTCAAGCCGCTGCCCACCTCCACGCCGTTGGAGGTGCCGCCGAGCACCAGGCCCGCCCCGGTGAGCGTGTAGCCCGTGGAGGTGAACTGGAGGCCGCCGTCGGCGGAGAGCCCGGAGTCCAGGGTCACCGTGCCGCCGGTGCCCGAGAAGATCGCCTTGGCGCCGGGCACCCAGGGCCGCACGGTCGTGCCGTCGAACCAGGTGTTGCCCGTGGTCGTCCACGTGCCGCCGCCGCCGGGGTTCACGCCGTCGCCGTACCAGGTGAGCGTGGCCGGATTGGGGTCAGGGCCGGATCCGGCGGGCGCGAACACGAGATTCAGGTCGTTGCCACCTTGCGCCACGCGGAAGGAGCCGCCGGCGAGGTCGTTGATGAAGCCCTCGGTGCCGTTGGTGGCCGAGACGTTGATCGTGAACTTGTTGGCGGCGAAACCGCTGATGCCGCCGGAGGTGGTGATCAACGTGTAGGTCGACGAGACGAGCGGATCGAAGCCGAAGGCCGGGCCGCTTCCACCAGCAGGCAGCACGCTCCAGAGGTTCACTTTGAAGGGGTCCGCCGGAGTCGAGGTGATCGACAGCGGCCCGGTGACGCTGATGAGGTCGTAGGACGTGGTCAGCCCCGCGGGCTGCGAGAGGTCGTCCGCCTGCCAGTTGTAGTTGCCGCCGCCGCCGAGCACGAGCGACCCCGACATCGTGAGCGTGCCGCGGCCGACGCCGGGCGAGACCGTCGCATTGCCACCGAGGGACATCGTCCCGATCACCCTGCTGCCGCCCGCCGTGCCGCCGCCCGAGATGGTCTGCGTGCCCGGCACGGCGTAGCCACCGGGCACGGCCGAGACGTCGAACACGCCGGTGCTGCCCGTCGCCACCCGCACCGAGCCCGCCACCGCCGCGGCGTTCGTGATCGCCAGCGTGCCGCTCGAGAGGATGCTGGTCACGCCGGTGTACGTGCCCGCACCCGAGAGGGTGGTGCGGCCACTGCCGGTGATGAAGACCGCACCCGAGCCCGAGATCGTCCCGGCATATCCATGATCGTCGGAGCGGTTGAACTCGAGTTCCGCGCTGTTGACGATGCTCGACGCCGCGATCGCGCCGCTCGTGCCGCCGTTGCCCACCTGGAGTACGCCCCGCGAGATCGTCACGGGGCCGCCGGTCGCCGTACCGGTGACCCGGAGGATGCCCGGCCCCGTCTTCGCGAAGCCGCTGGCCGCCGACAGGGTGGTCGCGATCGAGGGCGCGATGCTCGGGCCCACGTAAACGTCGTTGGCCGCGGTGGACGTGCCCGTGAGCGTGACGGTACCCGGTCCCTGGAGGAAATACCCCGACGCATCGAAGGCGATGCCGCGGGCCGAGGAGACTCCACCGGCATCGACCGTCACGGTGCCACCCGTGCCGCTGAAGACCGCCCGCTTCGTGGGGTCCCAGGCTCCGATCGAGGCCGACGAGACGGCCCAGTTCGACCCGGCCGACGCCCATGTGCCCGAGCCGCCGAGCGTCGTCGCGCTCCCACCGCCCGACCAGAACCTGGCCACGTCGTCGAAGGCCGTCGTGGTGACCGGCCCGATGTTGACGTAGATGTCAGTCCCCGGGTACCGCGGGATGGTGAGCGAGCGGATGGCCTGGCCCGAGTTCGCGACCGACACACCGAAGAAGTTGGGCCCCCCGGAGGAGCCCATGTTCGTCGGCACGCTGCCGGTCACGATCGGCACGGTCGTGCTCGAGCCGTCGAAGAACTGCACGGTGACGTCGCCCGCGACCGGGGCGCCGAAGAAGTCGCAGAGAAAGAACGACGCCCCAAACTGGCGCACGTTGTTGCTGCTGAAGTCGAGATAGACCGGGCTGCCGTAGCCGTAGTTGCCGACGCCGCGCACGGTCTGGCCGCCGATCGAGAACCCGCTGTCGGCGAACAGCGTGGCCGGACAATAGATGTTGTACGACGCGTAGGGCGTGCCCTCCACGTAGCGGGCGGGCCCGGCCGGCGTGAAGTTGGGGATGTCGGGAAAGGAGTTTGTCACACTTCCCGGCACGAGCGCCGCCTGGAAGGCGGCCTCGGTCGTGTACGTGGTGATCTGGGCTCGTGACTGCACCGCATGGGACGCGACGGCTCCCGCCGCGAGGACGACTGCCCACAAACGCATGCTGCGACCGCTCATGATGGATCTCCCGTGTGAAGCCACGAACTCGCACGCGCAGCGGCTTTCGAGCCGGCTGCGTCCGCCGTGAACCTCCGCCCCCGCCCCTGCCGACGCCAGAAGCCTCGGCCGATCGTCAGGCCCGCAACCGCGGGCCGGCAGCCGGCGGCCATCCTGGCCCGCCCGCGGCCTCCTACGGAATCACGCGCGCCGCCGCCTGCGACGCACAGCCCCGGCGGCCAGCCCCGCCGTGCCCATCACCGCCAACACGATCGAACTCGGCTCCGGCACCGCGGTGGCGGCGGAGAAGTTTGTCATGTTGAGGTATTGAGAACCCCCGAGCCCCACCACCGTCATCGACGACAATGGGGTGCTGTCGGGCGTGAGACTGATCCCGGCGAAGCCGAAGGCACCGGTCGTGGTGCTCGGCACGGAGACGGTCGACCCGTTGCTGAAATTCACGGTCACGTTGCCAGCCAGCCGGTTGCCATCCACGTCCGAAATCCAGATGTCACCGCCCGCTGAAAAAACGTTGCCGGTGTTGAAAGTCACAATCACACTGTTCGGAGACGACCAGTTTCCGATGGCCGTGAATCCCGCGTCAGGAAACGCGGCCACTCCGGTGGTCGGCGCCGTGATCGTGTAGCCGATCGAAGGAGTGCCGCCGGTTCCGGAAAAACTCGGGACCGGACTGAACGCCGGAGTCGTGCCGTTGAAATTGTTGAAGTAGTTCCCCGCCGGCAGCGACGCCTCGAACGACGCACGACTCGTGAACGTGGTCACACCCGCCGACGCCACGGTGGCGAGGCAGGCGACCGCCAGGGCCATGAGGCCGGTCGCACGGATGCGACGGGCGGCCGGGGATGAGGACGGCAATCCGGTTCGAAGCGAGGACATGAGAACCTCCACATTCCGGTCGAACTGTGCAGCGCGTGGCGAAACCTGCCTCACCGCGACGCACGGTGGGGCAGTCGTTCGCCGTCGAATGGCGAACCGATCGCGGCTCTCCAACGCTCCCGCCGGACGCTGGCCAACCCGTTCGCTCGAGGGATAAGCAAGTGGCGTGCCATACCCTCTGCAGGGGGTCGTGGATGGCACCCGAAGACGGGAAGTGACTGGTTTTTAAGGATGATTCGGGCATTCAAACCCGGAATCAGCCACCCGCCTTCTCAACAGTCCTCATGCACCAATTCAGTGAAACGTTTCGCCAAAGATGCGAAATATTTCGCTGGAACTGCGAAACGGCATCGCCTGTGGAGGGGG
>JBJTIV010000465.1:0-2377 GCA_046095145.1 Planctomycetaceae bacterium | reverse complement strand
CCGCTCACTCGAAGGTGCCTGCGCTTCGCCCTCCGGGCTGCGCTGGCCACCTACGCCGTCTCGCGGGCACAGCCAGCCCCTTCCTCGACGGTCCGCCATGCGGCAGCTCGGGTCAGCGGGCCTTGAAGTCCGCGAGCCACTTTCGTAGGCCGGCGGCGATGCGGCCGAGCGTCACCGCGCCGGGGCGGCCGGCCACCTCGAGGCTGCCGCCCGATTCGTCGAGCCTCACGACCAGGATGGTGGCCGGCTCCGCGTCGGCCGCACGAACGAAAAAGGCCAGGGCGAACGCGGTGGCGGTCCCCGGGGCGGGCTGCACGTCCCAGGCGAAATTGGCGTCCTCGACGAGGCCGTGCCGCAGGTGCACCAGGCCGCGGGCCTGCGAGATGTCGGTTCGGGCGTCTTCCGGCGGCGGGATCCGGGCCGCCGGGTCGAGCCGCCAGAGCTCCACCCGCGGCGCCGACTGGATCCGGTGCGCGGCCTCGCTTCCATAGAAGGCGAGACACCGCCTCGTCTGCCCCCACTGCCACAAGACGGCGAACGCCGCCAAGGCCACCCCGAGGGCGACCATGCCGGCGACCAGCCACGCGCCCGACGGCCGACGGCGAGCGACGCTGGAAGGCGGGATGGCTTGCATGCGGGAACCGGGCGGAGCGGCCCCGGATCGCGGCGGCTGCCGTCGCCGGGATCGGCGGAACTGCTATGTATACTGCGGTCGCTGCAATCGCTCGACGCGCCCATCGGCGACTCCCGCCCGAGGAAGCATCGCATGGCCAACACCTTCGACCCCTACCGGGAGGCCCTGGTCGTCGAACAGATCACGATCTGGCCCGACGCCTGCGAGGACTGGTCCGCGGCCGACAAAGCCCGGGTGGAAGGCCTGCTCCACGGCAGCCCGCAGGAGGCGGCCGATCTCGACTACGTCCGGCAGCACACCGGCTTTGCCCGGGTGATCACCGTGACTCCCGCCGACTTGGACCGCGTGAGCGTCGCCTGACCGTGACCGAGATCCGCGTCCACCTGCCGGGGCCCCCGCTCGTCCCGGCCACAGGTGGGGATCGTTCCTACGTCATCCGCTGCGGCAGCGGCCTGCTGTCCGGCGTCGGCCCGGCGGTGCGGGCGGTCGGCGGCCGGAGGGCCGTGGTCGTAGCCGACGCAGCCGTGGCCGGCTCCCACGCGGCCCGCGTGGCCGAGTCACTTCAGGCGGCAGGCATCGAGACCGCCCGGTTCGAGATGCCCCGGGGCGAGCGGTCGAAATCGGTGGCCTCGGCGGCGCAGCTCTGGAACGCCTTCGCGGAGGCGGCGGTCGATCGCGGCACCCACGTGGTGGCGGTGGGGGGCGGCGTGGTCGGCGATCTGGCCGGATTCGTGGCCGCCACGTTCGCCCGAGGCCTGCCCCTGTGGCATGTGCCGACCACGCTCGTGGCCCAGGTGGATAGCGCCATCGGCGGCAAGACCGGCATCAATCTGGACGCGGGCAAGAACCTCGTGGGCGGGTTCTGGCAGCCAGTGGGCGTGTTTTCCGACGTGGACACGCTTGCCACGCTGCCCGCCCGGGAGTTCGTCAGCGGGTTCGCCGAGGTCGTGAAATACGGGGTGATCTTCGACCCGGACCTGTTCGCCTGGCTGGCGGACCATGCGGCCGGCCTGCTGGCCCGCGACCCGGCGGTCCTCACGCAGGCGATCGCCCGGTCGGCGGCCCTCAAGGCGGCCGTCGTGGAGCGCGACGAGCGGGAACTCTCCGGGGAACGGGCCGCCCTGAACTACGGCCACACCTTCGCTCACGCCTTCGAGGCGTCCGCCGGCTACGGCACCCTGCTCCACGGCGAGGCGGTCGCGATCGGGATGGCCCGGGCCGCCCGCCTCGCGCGGCTCCTCGGCCGCATCGACGACGCTCTCGTGGCTCGTCAGGATCGGCTCCTCGGGTCATTCGGGCTCCCGATCACGACCGCCGTGGCCGGACCGCTGGCGGCCGATCATCTCCTGACCCTCATGGCCCGAGACAAGAAGACCCTCGACGGGCGGCTGCGGTTCGTGCTGCCCAGTCGGCTGGGCCACGTGGAGATCGTGGACGGCGTGCCCGCGGCAGCCGTCCGGGAAGCCCTGGCAGGCTAGCTGTCCGTGGACCAAGCCATCCCTGGCCTTTGTCCCCGTGGCCGACCGGTCGAAAAGCCGAGGTTTTCGACGGTCGGCAGTCGCCGCATCCTGCGGCGGCAGACGTGTTCCACAGTCTGCTCGCGCGTCGGCGGCAGCCGGCCCGGTGGCCGCCGCCTGACCTTCCGGCCGCCGGGCGTCTGACTGGAGCGAATCGCCCCAGCGCGCTGGAGCGAATCGCGGCACCCCGGGTCGCTGGCGACCCGCGCGCTGGAGCGCGGCGCTC
>JBJTIV010000464.1:0-2867 GCA_046095145.1 Planctomycetaceae bacterium | reverse complement strand
GAGCAAGACGGCCTTCGGCTCCGCGGCCGTGTTCGTGGAGAAGTTCATCCAGCGGGCGCGGCACATCGAGGTGCAGCTGCTCGGCGACACGCACGGCGGCCTCGTGCACCTCTTCGAGCGCGACTGCTCGGTGCAGCGGCGCCACCAGAAGGTGGTGGAGATCGCCCCGGCGCCGAACCTGCCCGCCGCCACCCGCGACGCGATCTGCGAGGCGGCCCTGAAGATCGGCCGGGCGGCCCGCTACGAGAACGCGGGCACGGTGGAGTTCCTCGTCGACGCCGACACGGGCACGTTCTTCTTCATCGAGGTCAACCCGCGGATCCAGGTGGAGCACACCGTCACCGAGGAGATCACCGGCATCGACATCGTCCGCCGGCAGCTGCTCGTGGCGCAGGGCCACCGCCTCTCCGACCCGGAGATCGGCCTCGGCGACCAGGCGGCCATCCGCTCGATGGGCACGGCCGTGCAGTGCCGCGTGACCACCGAGGACCCGGAGAACCGCTTCCTCCCCGACTACGGGCGGATCACCGCCTACCGCTCGGCCAGCGGCATGGGCATCCGCCTCGACGCCGGCTCCGCCTTCTCGGGAGCCGTGGTCACGCCCTACTTCGACTCGCTGCTGGTGAAGGTCACGGCCCGGGGCCTCACGCTCCGCGAGGCCGCCGGCCACGTGGAGCGCTGCCTCCAGGAATTCCGCGTCCGCGGCGTGAAGACCAACATCCCGTTCCTCGTGAACCTCGTGACCCATCCGGCCTTCCTGGCCGGCGAGTGCACCACCCGGTTCATCGACGAGACGCCGGCGCTGTTCGACTTCCCGATCCGCCGCGACCGGGCCACGAAGGTGCTCGAGTATCTGGCCGACGTGATCGTCAACGGCAACCCGCTCGTGAAGGGGCGGGCTGTCGCAGCACGCCGTCACCCGGCTCCCATGCCCGAGTTCGACCGCTTCGCCACGCCGCCGGCCGGCACGCGGCAGAAGCTCCAGGAACTCGGGCCGCAGAAGTTCGCCGCCTGGGTCCGCGGGCAGAAGCGGCTGCTCATCACCGACACGACGATGCGCGACGCCCACCAGTCGCTCCTGGCCACGCGGATGCGCACCTACGACATGCTCGCCGTGGCCGACGCCTACGCGCAGCTGGCCTCCGGCCTGTTCTCCCTGGAGATGTGGGGCGGGGCCACGTTCGACACGGCGATGCGGTTCCTCAAGGAGTGCCCCTGGGACCGGCTGCTGCTGTTGCGGGAGCGGATCCCCAACGTGCTCTTCCAGATGCTGCTCCGCGCCAGCAACGCCGTCGGCTACACGAACTACCCCGACAACGTCGTGCAGGGATTCGTGAAGGAGTCGGCGGCCGCCGGCATCGACGTGTTCAGGGTGTTCGACCCGCTCAACTGGGTGCCGAACATGCGCGTGGCGATCGACGCCGTGGTGGAGAGCGGCGCGATCTGCGAGGCGGCGATCTGCTACACGGGCGACGTGCTGGATCCCGCGCGCACGAAGTATTCCCTCGACTACTACGTGACGCTCGCCAAGGAGCTCGAGAAGCTCGGCGCCCACATGCTGGCCATCAAGGACATGGCCGGGCTGTGCAAGCCGCTGGCGGCCGGGAAGTTGGTGTCGGCCCTGCGCGCTGAAATCGGCATCCCGATCCACTTCCACACCCACGACACCTCGGCCGCCCAGATGGCGAGCCTGCTGGAGGCGGCCCGGAACGGCGCCAGCGTGGTCGACGCCGCCTTCGCGTCGTTCGCCGGCCTCACGAGCCAGCCGAACCTGAACGCCCTCGTCGACGCCGTCCGCCACACCCCGCTCGACACCGGCCTCGACCCCGAGCCGCTGCGGCACCTCTCCCACTACTGGGCCGGCGTCCGCGAGCACTACACCGCCTTCGAGTGCGGCATGAAGGCGCCCGACGCCGACCTCTACCTCCACGAGATGCCCGGCGGCCAGTTCACGAACCTCCTCGAGCAGGCCAAGGCGCTGGGCCTCGGCGACCGCTGGGAGGAGGTCTGCAAGGCCTACGCCGACTGCAACCAGCTGCTCGGCGACATCGTGAAGGTGACGCCCACCAGCAAGGCGGTGGGCGACCTGGCGCTCCTGCTCGTGACCAACGGCCTGCAGGCGGCCGACGTGCTCTCGGAGTCGCGCGACCTGGCCTACCCCGAATCGGTCGTGGACCTGCTCGCCGGCCGCATGGGCCAGCCGCCCGGCGGGTTTCCCGCGGAGGTCGTCAAGCGGGTCGTCCGCAAGGGCGAGATCGTGGCCGGCCGGCCTGGCGAGTCGCTGCCGCCCGCCGACGTCGCCGCGGCCGAGCGGAAGGCGGCGGAGATCCTGGGACGGAACCCGTCGCCCCGCGAGACGCTCTCCTTCCTGCTCTACCCGCGGGTGTTCCAGGACTTCGCCCAGCACGTGCTCCGCTACGCCGACGTGAGCGTGCTGCCCACGCCCGCCTTCCTCGAGGGGCCCAAGCCCGGCGAGGAGCTCTCCATCGACATCGAGCCGGGCAAGACGCTCCTCGTCCGCCTGCTCACCGTGGGCGAGCCCCACGCCGACGGCACGCGGACGGTGTTCTTCGAGTTGAACGGCCAGCCGCGGAGCGTGACGGTCGCCGACAAGAGCCTCGAGGCCAAGGTGCAACGGCGGCCGAAGGCCGTGGTGGGCGACGCCCGCGAAGTGGGGGCGCCGATGCCGGGCCTGATCGTGACGGTGGCCGTGAAGGTGGGCGACGCGGTGACGAAGGGCCAGAAGCTCTTTTCGCTCGAGGCGATGAAGATGGAGACGACCGTCCACGCCGAGCGCGACGGCCGGATCGCCGAGGTGCTCGTGACCCCCGGCACGCCGGTCGAGGCCGGCGAGTTGGTTGCGCGCT
>JBJTIV010000463.1:0-5115 GCA_046095145.1 Planctomycetaceae bacterium | reverse complement strand
CCCGGGGGGCGGAAGCCGGACGAGCCTTCGACCCATGGCGCATACTTCAGGCGAAACACGGGCATCGTGCCCGTTTTCGCCTTGGCATTCGGAGCCGCAGCCGAGGTGCGGCTCGAATGCCGGCTGCCCGCACCGCCGGGCTCGCCGGGCCGCCGCGGCGCGGCGGCACGCGGCCGCTCGCCGAGGCGGCGAGCAGCGCCGCGTGGAATACCGCCGACAGACTCCAGGCCCGAAGGGCCGGGTTGACTCCAGCAGGCGGAGGCCGGCAAAGGCGCGGTCGGCACGACGCCGAGCCGTGCCGTACTCCAGGAAGCCCGGAGCGCGAGCGACGGGAATTCGGGAGGCGAACGGAACGGTTCCGCGGCGGCCGATCGAGTGATTCACCGCATTCCCCGCGCTCGCGCTTGGGGCTTCCTGACGGGTTGTTCAGCGAGGGGTTGCCCGTGCCCTCGAGCCGGCGTCGATGGCCAGCGCAGCCCGGAGGGCGAAGCGCAGGCATCTCCGAGTGAGCGGAGGGCAGGATGCCCTTAGCGAACGTCCGGCGAGAGGGCACGGGCAACCCCGACCCGCGCCCTACGGCAGCATCTCGGCCGCCGGGCCCTGCCGGGCGACCCTGCCGGCGGCGAGCTCGACGACCCACGTGGCGGCGCGCTTCGCGAAGGCGTGGTCGTGCGTCACCACCACCATGGTCTGCCCGGAGCGGGCCAGGTCCACGATCACCTCGAGCACCTCCGCCGTCATCGCCGGGTCGAGGGCGCTCGTGGGCTCGTCGAAGAGCATGACCCGCGGCCGCATCGCCAGGGCCCGGGCGATCGCCACGCGCTGCTGCTGGCCCCCCGAGAGCGTCGCCGGCCGCGCCGCCGCGAACCGGCCGAGCCCCACGCGGTCGAGCAGTTCCAGCGACCGCGCGCGGGCCGCCTCGGCCGGCTCCCGCAGCACCACGCGGGGCCCGAGCGTGACGTTGTCGACGACCGACAGGTGGGGGAAGAGGTTGAACTGCTGGAACACCATGCCCACGTCGCGCCGCAGCCGCTCGAGCGCGGCGGGCGGATGCGGGCCGGCGGCGAGCCTGTGGCCGGCGACGGAGAGCGCGCCCGAGTCGAAGGTCTCGAGGCCGTTGAGGCAGCGGAGGAGCGTGGTCTTGCCGCTGCCGCTGGCGCCCACGAGCGCCGTCACGCCCCCCTCGCCCCTGGCGATGCTCACGTCGTCGAGCACGCGGACGTCGCCGCGGGTCTTCACCAGGCGCTCGATCGCGATCATGGCGGCGCTCCCGCGGGCTGCTCCAGCCGCCGCTCGAACCATCGCGCCAGGATCGCCAGTGGCCAGCTCATCGCCAGGTAGAGCAGGGCCGTGACCACGGCCAGCTCCACGATCCGCCCGGTCGACAGGGCCAGCACGCTGTAGCGCTTCGTGAGTTCGATCACGGTGATCGCCGAGCACACGCTCGTGTCCTTGAAGAGCGCGATGAAGTCGCTCGTCACCGGCGGCATCACGATCCGCACGGCCTGGGGCACGAGCACGTGCCGCAGCGCCTGCCACTTCGTCAGCCCCAGGGACAGCGCCGCCTCGAACTGCCCGACGGGCACCGCCCGCAGCCCGGCGCGGTAGATCTCCGACTCGTAGGCCGAGTAGTTGAGGGCCAGCCCGGCGATCGCGGCCACGAGCGCCGGGAGCGCCAGGCCCACCTTGGGCAGCAGGAAGAAGATCGCGTAGAGCTGGAGCATCAGCGGCGTGCCGCGGAGCACCTCGACGTAGGCCGCCAGTGCAGGCCGCAGCCAGCCGGGGCCGTGGAGGCGGCCGATCGCCACGGCGAGACCGATCGCGATCGCCAGCGGGAAGGACGCGCACGACAGGAACAGCGTCATGCCCGCCGACGTCAGCAGCAAGGGCGCCGTGTCGCGGATCAGGTCCCAGGTGCCGCGGCGCGGGGCGGCGGGGATCTCCGCGGCGTCGCGGAGCAGGAGCACCTGCTGCCGGCCGGCGAGGTGCCAGCGGTCGTAGAGCGCCTCGAGCCGGCCGTCGGCGATCAGCCTGCCGAGCGCCGCGTCGATCGCGGCGGTGAGCCGCGGGGTGTCGGCCGCGGTGAGCACGGTGTAGGTGCCGCCGGCGAAGGGGCGGTCGACGGCCCTCAGGTCCGGGAAGCGGTCGGCGTAGAACGTGAAGATGCAGTCGTCCATGGCGACCGCGTCGAGCACGCCCCCGCGGAGCTGCTCGAGCGAGTCGACCGTGCCGTCGTAGCCGATCACCTCCACCTGCAGGTCCGCTCGCGACCGCAACACCTGCTCGGCCGCCGACCCGGTGAGCACGCCCACACGCCACGCGCCCTTGGGCCCGGGGCCGGCCAGGTCGGCCAGCGTGGCGGGCGCCGCGCCGCGGCGGCCGACGAGCTGCAGGGCGTAGGCGAAGTAGGGCCGCGAGCAGCCGTAGTCCCGCCGCCGCTCGGGCGTGAGCTCGAAGCCGTTGATCACGCAGTCCGCGGAGCGGCCGAGGAGCAGGGGCAGCCGGTCCCACTGACCCTGCTGGAAGCGCGGTTGCACGCCGAGTTCGGCCGCGAGGAGCGCGGCGAGGTCGACCTCGAAGCCCGTCAGCCGCGTGGGGTCGGCGGGATCGGGAAACACGTGGGGCCCGCCCCCCTCCTGGTCGGCGGCCCACACGAGCGTGCCCCGCCGCAGCACCTCGTCGAGTTCCGCGGCGGGCGTCGCGGACGCCGCCAGCACGGCGGCGACGACGCACAGCATGCCGGGCGCCCGCCGCATCACGTGGGGATCCTCCGCAGCCGCCCCAGGCCCGTCGAGCCGCCGCCGGCCGCGGCCAGCCGCTCCGCGTCCGCGGTGAGCCGGGCCCCCTCGGCCGCCCACGTGCCGGTCGTCGCCGCCGCCGCGGCGAAGTCGCCCAGGAGCGGATCGACGAGCCCCGCCCCGTCCACGCCGCGGACGAAGGCCGCGACGCCGCGGTCGAGCCCGGCCCGCACGACCGCGAACACGATCCAGCGCAAGAGGAGCCCCCACAGCACGATCCACACGATCGACTCCTGCAGGAACGCCACGCCCGACACCGGCCGCCCCTCCCAGAGATTGCCGTGGAAGAAGCTCCAGCCGGCCCGCACGAGCACGATCACGAGGAGCGCCCCGAACAGCGCCTCGAACGTCCAGTGCAACAGCGGGCTGCCGACCCGCGCCCGCCGCTCGGCGACGAGCCGGTCGATGCCGGCCGCCAGGAACCCGCCGGCCCGCTCGACCACCGCGGCCGTGGCCGCCGCCTCGCCCGCGGCGTCGAGCCGGGCCCGGCCCACGAGCGGGGCACCGATCGCGGCCCGCGCCGCCAACCCGGCGAGGACGCTCCGCGACTGTTAGACTTCGCCGGCGGCGAGGCCGAGATCCTCGAGCCCCTGCCAGCCGGCGCCGGTGCCGGCGACGGAGCGGCCCGCCAAGAGCCTGCCGACGAGCCCGCTTCCCGGTCGCACCCGGCTCCACAGCCCGCCGATCGCGGCCACGACGTGGAGGAAGGCCGCGAACGGCCCGCCGTGCCAGCGGCCCACCCCGTCGTCGGCGATGATCCGCTGCCATGCGGCGCGCTCGCCGCGGAGACGCTCGCCCACCTCGCGGGCGAGGATCGCCTCGAGCCGGCGCCGCTCGGCCACCACGCCGTCGGCGAGCGCCGCCACCGGCCCGCGCTGCGGCGCGAGCGCGGCGTCGGCCTGCCGCGTGAACCAGGCGGCGAGATCGACCGCGCCGGTCCGCCGCACCCGCCGTGCGGCCCGGCCCGCGAGCTCGCCGTCGATCGCCTCGAGCAGCTCGCGGAAGCCGGGCTCCGGCTCGAGGCCCGCGGCGGCGCGCGCCCCCGCGTCGACGCCGTCGACGCGGAAGATCCGCGGCACTTCGAAGCCCTGCGCCTCCAGTTCGCGTCGCCAGTCGGCGCGGATGTCCGGGTCGCGTGAGGCGTGGGTCTGCACGAAGAGCAGCGGCCGGCCCGGCGCGAAGGCGGCCACCTCGCGGGCCACGATCCACGACTTGTACTTCTGCGCCGTAGCCACGAGCACGAGCACGTCGCAGGCCGGCAGGACCGCCTCCAACAGGTCGCGGTTGCGGTTGGAGTCGCTGGGCCGGGGCCGGCCCGATGCGGCGCCGGGCTCGGCCTGGGTGTCGGGATCGGGACAGTCGACCAGCACCACGTTGGCCACCGCGGCCGCGTCGCTGCGGACGAGGCGGGCGCCGAGGGTGTCGAGCGGCAGCCACGAGAGGTCGACGTCGGGGGCGGCCACGATCACCGGCGCCACCGTCGTGGGCCGGGCCACGTCGCCGGCCACCGTGACCTCGGCACCGGCCAGCGCGTTGACGAGCGTGCTCTTGCCGGTGCCGGTGCCGCCGATCACGCCCACGACGAGGATCCGCGACAGCTCACGCCGCGCCCGGTCGAGCCGCGGCGCGACGGCGTCCCACTCCGCTCCCACCCGCCGCGCCGGGGGCCAGTCGGGGCCGGCCGGCGCCCAGCGACCGAGCGACTCGACGAGCGTGTCGAAGGCGACGGCGTCGGGCTCGACGGCCTGCGGAGCATCCGGTGGCGCGCTGGAATCGCCCATGTCAGCGGCACTCCGCGGCACAGGCTGCCAGCGCGCGGCGGGCGCGGTCGAGTTCGGGCCGCGAGGCCGCGGCCGCGAGCCGGCCGATCTCCTCGACGCCGTCGCCGAGGACGACGTCGTGGAGCGTGTCGGCGAGGATCCGGCCGCGCTCCGCCGACCAGCCGGCGAATAGCCGCTCCACCAGCGGGCGGATGCCCTGGCTCGCGGCCGCGACCCCCGCCTCGCCGGCCAGGGGCGCCGCGACCGTCACGCCGACGTCGATCACGTGGTGCAACACGCCTGCGGCCGCGGGCACCGCCGCCGCCCCGGCCCCGAACAGGGCCAGCGTGAGCACGGGCCGCGCCACCGAGCCCACGGTCAGGCCCGTGAGCACCGCCCGCACCATGCCCGGGTTCTCGGCCGCGAAGCGGTCGAGTTCCGTGCGCACGAAGGAGCGGTAATCCTCCGAGACCAGCGGCAAGGCCGCAGGCCGCCGTTCGAGGTCGCGGTACCACTCGGCGCGATCAGCCTCCACCAGCCGGCCGGCCAGCATCGCG
>JBJTIV010000462.1:0-2720 GCA_046095145.1 Planctomycetaceae bacterium | reverse complement strand
TCTTTTCCGATCGGAACGACCAGGTGACGGTGAGCGCGGGCACGCGCGAGCCGTCGAGCCCGAAGCCCTGCAGCATGTGGGCCGACCGGCCCGGCACGGAGTTCTCGAAGCAGAGACAGTTCGTGCCGGACGCGGCGCCGGCGTTGACCAGGCTGGCCCGCCGCTGGTAATGCCAGCCATCGGCCTGGCCGTCGTGGTTCTCGTCGAGTTCGAAGTCGCCGTTGACGAGGTGCGGCCGGGCGGGATCCGGCTGCACGGTGCGGAGTTCCTCCATCGCGCCGGTCATGGGCACGAACAGCGTGGGCACGAGCCGGGTCTGCCGCAGCTCGCCATCCTTCTTCTCCAGCAGGTGGAAGACCTGCTGATACCGCTCGCCGAGCGGGATGATCATCCGCCCGCCCTCCTGCAACTGGTCGACGAGCGCCTGGGGCACCTTCTCGGGCGAGCAGGTGACGATGATCTTGTCGAAGGGCGCGTGCTCCGGCCAGCCGAGGGCGCCGTCGCCGATCCGGCAGTGGACGTTGTCGTAGTGGAGGCTCTCGAGGAGTTTCGCCGCCCGGTGGCCGAGTTCCTCCACGATCTCGATCGTGTAGACGTCCTTCACGAGTCCGGAGAGCACCGCCGCCTGGTAGCCGCTGCCGGTGCCGATCTCGAGGACGGTGTCGGTGGGCTGGGGCTCGAGCAGTTCGGTCATCGAGGCGACGATGAAGGGGGGCGAGATCGTCTGCCGGCAGCCGATGTCGAGCGCCTGGTCGAGATAGGCGAAGCGGCGCAGGTCGGGGCTCACGAACAGGTGCCGCGGCACGGTGCGCAGCGCCTCGAGCACGCGGGCGTCGGTCACGCCCTCGCCCTCGACGTGCTCGGCGACCATCGCCTGCCGGGCCTCGAGGTAGGGGTCGCCCGCCTGCCCGGCCGGAGCTGCCAGAGCCGGATCAAGAAACGCCGCGGCGATCACGCCGGCGGCCGCACTCGCGGCCCGGGCGACGATGGCGAAAAAATGGCTGAGGTGGACGAGGACCATACGTGCCGCCGCTTGTTCCGTCTTCGGGAAATGCTATAGTTCCCCGGTGTTTTTGACTCGTCAAAAAAATAGTTTTGATGGCTCAAAAGGCCGCCCCCATCGGGGTGCCGGCCGGGCCGCGTTCAGCCTCATCGAGCTGCTCGTGGTGATCGCCATCATTGCGAGCCTGATCGGCCTGCTGCTTCCCGCGGTGCAGGCCGCCCGCGAGTCGTCCCGCCGCATGAGCTGCGGCTCCAACGTGAGGCAACTCGTCCTGGGCATCCTCGTCCACGAGTCTGCCCACCGGCGGCTGCCGGCGGGTTACGCCAGCGACGCCGGCCGCCAGCCCGCCGATGCCGCCTCCCGCGACAGGCCGCCGGGCACCGGGTGGGGCATGCTCATCGCCCCATATCTGGAGGAGTCGGGACTCGCCGACCGCTACCGCCCGGCTGCCGGCATCGGCATCGGAGCCGTCGAGAACCGGTCGGTGGTCACGGCCTCTCCCGCCGTCTTCCGCTGCCCGTCCGACGGCGGCTCCACCGCGGCCTTCGAGGTGCTCTCCGCAGCGGGGAGCCGTCACTCGTCGGGTGCGCTGCTCGGCCGGTCGAGTTACGTGGGAAACGCCGGCCACGACGAGCCCTGGAACGAGCCGCTCGAGTCGTGGGAGCGGCGTGCCAACGGGCCGCTCTACCGCAACAGCTGGCTCGCCGTGAGCCGGATCACCGACGGCATGTCGCAGACGGTGTTCCTCGGCGAGCACTCGCAGCGGGTCTCGCAGAAGGCCTGGGCCGGCACGCTGCCCGGTGCCGCCAGCCACCCGAGCGAGGCGTTCGCGCGGCTGGTCGGCAGCGAGCCCGACGGGGCCGCCACCCTGCTGCTGGTGCACAGCGGTCCGGCCGACGGCGAGGCCGACGTCATCCCTCCGCCCAACGACCCGATCGCGCATGTCTGCCAGATGTTCTCGGATCACGCCGGCGGCTGCAACGTCGCCCTGGGCGACGGGTCGGTGCGATTCATCTCCGAGTCGATCAACCTCGATGCGTGGGCGGCCCTGTCGAGCATCGACGGTGGCGAGCGGATGCCCGGCGATGCCCTCTGATCGGTCCGCCACGTCCGCGGCCGGCGGCCCGCGGCGGCGATGCGGGGCGTGGTCGGTGGTCGTGCTCGTCGGCCTGCTGGCGATCCCGCCGGGTGCCGCGTGCAGGCCCCGTGCCCCGCGCATCGACTTCGGCAATCGCGGCTATTCGGCCGCCCTGCGGACCGCCGCCAACACCCGGAGCGTCGAGCGGCTCTCGCGCGCGAAGGAGTTGATCGATCGCGACCGCGCCGCCGGGGTGATCGGCCCCGAGGAGTATGCCTGCTACCAGGCGATCATCGGCCTGGCCGAGGCCGGCCGGTGGGAAGCGGCCGAGCGGGAGGCGCTCCGCTTCCGTCGCGACCAACGGCGGTGAATCGTGCCGGGTCTGGCCGCCCCCCGCGAGCCGAACGGCCGCGCGGATCCTCCTGCGCCGTGACGACGGTCGTCATCGTCGCGGGCAGACCCCGACGCGCGCCCGAGCGACTCGGCGCCGTCAGAAGCTCACGAGGGCCCGCACGCCGGCGATCAGCGCGGGCTCCGCCAGCCGCAGCGGGGGCACGACGTATTGCAGGTCGGGCGTGATGCGGATGCCCGGCGCGAGGGCGGAGTTGTAGAAGCACTCGATGCCCTGGCGAGCGCCGA
>JBJTIV010000461.1:0-9100 GCA_046095145.1 Planctomycetaceae bacterium | reverse complement strand
CTGCGGCTCGCGGCAATGGTGTCGCAGCTCGACGCCTCGATCGGTCGCTTCGTCGCGGCCCTCGACGAGACCGGCCAGCGGACGCTCGGCGTAGGTGTGGTTCTCCGCGACCCAGAGCCGGCCGCGGGCGTCCCAGGCCATCGCGATCGGGTTTCGCACGTCGGGCTCCGCGGCATACACGCCCACGCGGTAACCGGCGGGCACGGCGATGCCCGCGGCGGCCTCGGCGGCCGGCAGCGGGGCCGCCGACTCGTCGCGCTCGCTGTTGAATGGCGTGGGAAAGTCGGCCGCGACGAGGCTCCCGGTGAACAGCATGCCGCATGCGGCGAGGCACGCCCAGGCGGCCTGGAGGACGGATCTCACGGGTCTGCGTCCCGAAGGTCGGCCGGCAGGTCGACGAGGTCGCGGGCCGCGTCGGCCTTGGCAACCGCCATCAGGTTCTCGACCTGCGCGGGACGATCGGCCGCGAGGTCGCTCATCTCGTAGGGATCGGCCGCGAGGTCGAAGAGCAGCGGCGGATCCTTCTTCCGCGCGATCAGCTTCCAGCGATCGCCCACGACCGCGCGGCCACTGGTGTGGACGATGCATACGGGCCGCGGCCGGGGCTCCGCGCCCGGCACGCCCGCGATCGCATCCCAGCGGTCGAGCCCGTCCCAGGCGGGGTCGCCGGGGGACCGCCAGCCGACGAGCCCGGCGAGGGTGGGGAACCAGTCGGCGACGTGGATCACGGCGGAGCACGTTCGCGGTGCGAGCCTGCCGGGCCAGTTCGCGAAGGCGCACACCCGGATGCCGCCTTCCCAGAGCGTGTTCTTCTGGCCGCGGAGCGGGTCGTTCTCGCTGTTGAGCGGCGAATCGGCGACGTTGCCCACGTAGTGGTTTTCGAGCGACTCGATCCCGCCGTTGTCGCTGGTGAACACGATCAGCGTGTTCGTCCGCTGACCGGTCTCGTCGAGGGCCGCGACGAAGCGACCGATCGAGGCGTCGAGCTGCGACACCATTGCCGCGAGCCGCAGCCGCGAATCGTGCCGCGCCGGGTCGGCGTCGAAGCGGACGCCGTCGTAGAGCCGCTTGAACTCGTCGGGCGCGTCGACGGGCGTGTGCACGGCGTGGAAGGCGACGGAGAGGAACCAGGGCCGGCGGTCGCCCGCAGGCTCGGCGGCTGCTTCACGGATCCGTCGCTCGGCGTCCGCGGTGATCAGTTCCGTGGCGTTGCCCGGCTCGTCGAGCCGGACGCCGTCGCGGTGCCAGGTGTCTTCGTAGGGGCCGGCGCGGTACTTGTGGGTCAAGGGGTCGGCGGCCCCCGTGAGCGTGCCGTAGGAGTGTTCGAAGCCGTAGTGGTTCGGCCCCCACTCGGGCCGCGAGCCGAGGTGCCACTTCCCGCACTGGAACGTGGCGTAGCCGAGCGACTGAAGCGCACTGGCGAGCGTGACCGTGCCGGCCGGCAGCGCGCGGCGAGTGCTCGGGGCGATCGCCTGCGGGCCGAACCGCCCCGGATAGCGGCCGGTCATCAGGGCCGTCCGCGTGGGCGTGCAGACGGGCTGCACGTAGTGGCGGTCGAGCTCCACCCCCTCGCGGACGAGCCGGTCCATGTGCGGCGTCTTGCCAAAGCCGCCGTGCCAGCCGACGTCGCTCCAGCCGAGGTCGTCGGCCACGATCATGAGGATGTTGGGCCTGGCGGGGTCCGCGGCCCGCAATGACGCGGTGCTGAAGGCGACCGTGGCGAGGGCGATCGAGAGCGCGACGCACCGGGAGCCGGCCGAGAAGTCGAGCAGGCCAGGAAACCGCATGCGCATCGCCCGCTCCCCGTGACCGCGACGAAATCCAGTGAAGAATCCAGAAGCCCGAAGTGTATCCGCGCCCGATCGATGCAGGACCGGCGGAGCTTCGCTAGACTCGCCGATTCATGGCGGGCCGCCGAGTCGGCAGGCCGCGAGGATCGGTGGTTTCGAGGAGCGTTTCTGATGTGCAGAGCCGGTTTTCGACGGTGGTCGTGGTCGGCCGCATGCCTCGCGGCCGTGGCGGCCGGAGCGGCCCGCGGCGAAGCCCCCGCCTCGAGCCCCGTGGTGGACGAACTGAAGAAGGCTTCGGCCGCGTATGCGGCGGCATTCAACGCCCGCGACTACGCGGCGCTCGCCGATCAGTGGACCGCGAAGGCGGAGCTGCTCGAGGGTGGCACGCGGCTCGCCGGCCGCGACACGATCGTCGACTCGATCAAGCTCTGGCGGGAGCGGTGCCCCGAGGCGTCGATGGCGATCGAGATTCGCGGCATCGACCTGGTCGCGGAGCCGATCGCCCGCGTCTCGGGGGTGATGCGGTTCACGAAGAAGCCCGGCGACAAGCCGACGGAGTCGACCTTCACGGCCCTGCGGGTGAAGGAGGGCTCCGCCTGGCGGCTGGCCGAGTCGCGGGTGACGCCCGCCCACGCGGCGGCGCTCGACGACCTGGAGTGGATCCTCGGCACATGGCAGGCGGAAGTGGCCGACCGGGCCACCATCCAGATCACCTACGAGAAGTCCCTCGGAGGCTATGCCATCGTGGGCCGCACGAAGATCACGCCGAAGCCGGGCAAGGCGGCGCTCCTTCCCAACGGCATCGAGGCGCTGGAGGTGATCCACGCCGACCGCGATGCGGGGCTCATTCGCGCATGGGTGTTTGATTCGACCGGTGCCCGGGCGGAGGGCTACTTCGAGTTCGACGGCACGTCGTTCGAGAAGGTGATGTCGGGCACGCCGTCCGACGCCGTCCGGGGCCGCACCGCCGCCTGGGTGCAGGTGATCTCGCCGGCAGGCGAGGGCAAGGTGACGACGCACATGATCGAGCGAACGATCGACGGCGTGGGCCTACCGGATGCCGAGCCGCTGACCTTCAAGAAAATCCGGTGAGCGGCGGCGGTCCGTCGCTGGTTTCTGGTCGCATGCGTACCCCGTTTGGAGATGCTCCGATGCAGTGCATGACACGTTCCGGGAGCCGGTTGGGCACGGTGCTCACGGCCGCAGCCCTCGCCTGCCAGGTGGCGGCACCCGCCGCCGTCTGGGCGCACGGTGGCGGCGGCGGTCACGGGGGCGGCGGGTTTCACGGCGGCGGAGGCGGCGGCTTCGGCGGTGGCGGACGAGACTTCGGTGGCGGCGGCCGTGACTTTGGTGGCGGTGGCCGTGACTTCGGCGGTGGCGACTTCCGGGGCGGCGATTTCGGCGGTGGCCGGATCGACGGCGGGCGGATCGATGGCGGCAGGATCGACGGCGGAAGGATCGAGGACGGCGGCCGCATCGACGGGGGGCGGCTGGATGGTGGCCGACCGCTCGACGGTGGCGGTCGGCTGGATGGTGGCGGCAGGCTCGATGGCGGCGCGGCACGCGACCTCGGGGCCGGCCGGTTCGCCGGGGGTGCCGGGGAACTCTCGAAGGCCGACTTCCAGCGGATCGCCGGCCAGGGCATCGGTCGCGACGCACTCGGCCGCGGAGGCGTGCGGGCCTATTCGTCCGGCGTGCTGGCCGACCGTGGCGCCATGATCCGCAACAACTTCTACAACGGCGGCTGGTACGGCGGCCGCGGCTGGTATGGCAACCACTTCCCGTGCTGGTGGGGCGGCGGCTGGTGGGGTGGCTTCGGCTGGGGCATGGGCGCGGGCATGCTCGCGGGGCTGGCGGGGGGCGACCTCGCCGGCTGGGGCGGCTATGCGGCGGCGCCCGTGGCCTACGACTACGGCACCAACGTCTGCTACCAGGATGACGGCGTCTACGTGGGGGGCAGCCGCGTGGGCTCCGCCGAGGAATACGCCCAGCAGGCCGCGACGCTCGCCGAGAGCGGCGGGAGCGCGTCGGTCGCCAAGGACGACCAGTGGCGGCCGCTCGGCGTGTTCGCGCTGGCGCGACTGGAGGAGACCACGCCCGGCACGTTCATCAGCCTGGCGATCGACCAGGCCGGCCTGCTCCGCGGCACCTACTACGACGCGGTCTCCGACTCCACCATGAACATCACCGGCAAGGTGGACAAGAAGACGCAGCGCTGCGCCTGGACCGTCGGCGACAAGAAGACGCCGGTCTACGAGGCCGGCCTCTCGAACCTCACGAAGCAGCAGACCACGGTCCTCGTGCACCGCGATGGCGGCACGGTGGAGCAGATGCTGCTGGTGCGGGTCGACGACAAGGCCGGCGGCGGGGCGGCCCGCGCGGCGCAGCCGGCGGCCGACGCCGGGAATGCCGGCGCCGGGGATGGATCGTGAGGCCGCGCGGGCTCGTGGCCCGGTGCGCGGCCCTCGTGCTGGCCGGCTCCGGGGCCGTCCACGCCGCGCCGCCGGCCGCCGACCTCGCGCGGCAGTTCGGCTCCGGCCGCTGGGTGGACCTCACCCATGCCTTCGGCGCCGACACGATCTACTGGCCCACCGAGCGCGGCTTCAGCTTCGAGCCGGGCCGCAACGGCCCGACGTCGAAGGGCTACTACTACGCGTCGAACCGCTTCGCGACCGCCGAGCACGGCGGCACCCACCTCGACGCCCCGCGCCACTTCGCCGAGGCGGGCCAGACGGCCGACGCGATCCCGCCGGAGCGGCTCGTGGGCGAGGCGGCGGTGGTGGACGTGACGGCACAGTGCGCGGCCGATCCCGACTACGAGAGCACGATCGACGATCTCGCGGCCTGGGAGGCCGCGCACGGCCGGCAGCTCGGCGACGTGGTCCTGCTGCTGCGCACCGGCTGGAGCGGCCGCTGGGGCGACCGCGATCGCTACCTGGGCACGCCGCGCACGGGACCCGAGGCCGTGGCGGATCTCCACTTCCCGGGGCTCGCGCCCCAGGCCGCAGCGTGGCTCGTGGCGCACCGCCGCGTGCGGGCGGTGGGCATCGACACGGCGAGCATCGACCACGGGCCATCGACCCACTTCGGCTCGCACGTGGCCCTGTGCGGCGCGGGCGTGCCCGTGTTCGAGAACGTCACGGCGCTCGACCGATTGCCCGCGGAGGGCGCCTTCGTGGCGGCGCTGCCGATGAAGATCGCCGGCGGCAGTGGCGGGCCGCTGCGGATCCTGGCGCGGCTGCCCGACGCGGCCGCGGGGCGCTGACGCCCGCCGCGCGGCTGGTATGATGCGGTCCGCATGAGCTCACGCGGTTCGCAATTCGGCGCCGGCACCTGGGCGGCCGCGATCGCCCTGCTGGTGGCCGCGGTGGTCGCCGCGCCCCGCTGGCTCGCGCCCAGCCGGCGCCCGGCGGTGAAGGCCGACCCGATCCGCGACATGCAGGTGGAGGCCGAGCGCACCGGCCGCGCCGCCTGGGGCCACTGGGGCGACCAGCCCGGGCAGTACGTCGCCTGGTCGAACCACTCCAACCGGCTGATCCCGGTCTACACCTTCGGCATGGGCCTCGAGTCGGTCTCGGGCACGAACAGCGTCTACCGCGACGCGACGAAGCTCGAGGCGCTCTACGGCCGCCTGCCCGACCACACGCTCGCCCCCGACGCGGCCCACTTCGACCAGACCGACGTGGCCCGCCTGCAGCGGCTGGCCGCCGAGGCCGGCAAGAAGCTGATCGTGCTCGTGGTGTTCGACGGCATGGACTGGCACACCACCCGCATGGCGGCCATCGCCACGACCGGCACGGTGGCCTACGACTCCGGCCGCGGCACGGGCCTCTCGTTCCAGGACTACCGCGGGGCGCCGACCGACTTCGGCTGGTGCGTGACCAGTCCGGCCAACGACGGCACGAAGGCCGACGTGGACGCGCAGGCGCTCAAGAACCCGGGGGGCGAGACGCCCGGCGGCTACGACCCCGCCCGCGGCGGCGCCTCGCCCTGGGATCCGCGGGCGAGCGTCCGCTACCTGCTGGGCCGCCCCCGGGAGCGGCCCCATGCCGTCACCGACTCCGCGGCCTCGGCCACGTCGCTGTGCGCCGGCGTGAAGACCTACCACGACTCCGTCAACGTGGGTGCGACCGGCGAGCAGGTGCTGCCCGTGGCCCGCGAGCTCCAGGAGCAGGGCTGGGCGGTGGGCGCGGTGACCAGCGTGCCGGTGTCCCACGCCACGCCGGCCTGCGCCTACGCCAACAACGTGCTCCGCGACGACTACCAGGACATCGCCCGCGACCAGCTCGGCGAGCCCTCGGTGGCCCACCGCGCGCCGCTGCCCGGCCTCGACGTGCTCGTGGGCGGCGGCCACGGGGTGGCGGTCAAGGAGGATGCCGACCAGGGCCGCAACTTCGAGCCGGGCAACAAGTACGTCGCCGACTCCACCGTGGCGGCCATCGACGCCGCCGCGGGCGGCCGCTACGTGGTGGCTCGCCGCACGCCGGGCCGGCCGGGCGGCGCGGTGCTCGCGGAGGCGGCCCGCGCGGCGATCGCGCAGGACAAGCGGCTGTTCGGCTTCTTCGGCACGGCCGAGGGCCACCTGCCGTTTCGCACGGCCGACGGCGGCTTCGACCCGGCCGCCACGCCGCCCGACGAGGCCAGCGACCGGCTCCGCAAGAAGTACGGCGGCGCGATCCGCTACACGCCCGCCGACATCGCGGAAAACCCCTCGCTGGCCGACATGGCGGTGGCCGCCCTCGACGTGCTCGCCGCCCGCGGCGAGCGTCGCTGGCTGATGGTCGAGGCCGGCGACGTGGACTGGGGCTCCCACGCCAACAACGTCGATACCGCGATCGGCGCCGTGCAGGCGGGCGACGAGGCCGTGGCGGCCGTGTTCGACTGGATCGAGCGGCACGGCGGCTGGGACGACGCCGCGGTGATCGTGACCAGCGACCACGGCCACGCCTTCGTGATCGAGGACCCGGCCGCCTTCACGAGGCGATGAGCCGCTTCATCTCGCGGACGGCCTCGGTCATGCCCGTGAACACGGCCCGGGCCACGATCGAGTGGCCGATGTTGAGCTCGCCCATGCCCTCCAGCCGCGCCACCGGCACGACGTTGGTGTAGGTCAGGCCGTGGCCGGCGTTGAGCCCGAGCTTCGCCTGGCGGATCATGGCGGCGCCGCGGGAGAGGGACACGAGCTCGGCGTGGCGGGTGGCCTCGGCCGCGTTGGCGTAGCGGCCGGTGTGGAGCTCCACGGCGTCGGCGCCGAGCTCCACCGCGGCGTCGATCTGCCGGGCCTCGGCGTCGAGAAACAGCGACACGGCGACGCCCGCGTCGCGGAGCCGGCGGACGGCCTCCGCGGTGGCGGCCCTGTGGGCGACGACGTCGAGCCCCCCCTCGGTGGTCACCTCCTCGCGCCGCTCTGGCACGAGCGTGACCTGGTCGGGCCGCACGCGGCAGGCGATCTCGATCATCGCCGGCGCGATCGCGGCCTCGAGGTTGAGCTTCACCTGGACGGTGCGGCGCAGGACCTCCAGGTCGCGGTCCTGGATGTGGCGGCGGTCCTCCCGGAGGTGCACCGTGATCGCGTCGGCCCCGCCGAGCTCCGCCAGCACCGCCGCCCACACCGGGTCGGGCTCGACGGTGCGGCGGGCCTGCCGCACCGTGGCCACGTGGTCGATGTTGACGCCGAGGGTGGCCATGCCGCCGATCGTGCCGTCGCGTCAGCGGCTTTGCAAGAGCACGACGGCGTTGCCGCGGGGCGTGCGGAGCTTCAGCAGCGCGCCGGTCTCGGGGGTCTCCGTCTCGAGCGCCGCGGCGAACTCCTCGACCGTGCGCACCTCCTTCTTGCCGACCGCGCGGATGAGCGTGCCCGGGCCGATGCCCGCGGCCGCGGCCAGGCCGTCGGGATCGACGCGGTCCACGATCACGCCCTCGAAGCCCTCGTAGGCGTCCTCGGCGAGCGACGCCTTGTCGCGGACCTCGATGCCGAAGTCCTCGGAGTAGAAGGTCTCGGCGTCGTCGCCGCCGCCGCGGATCCGCCGGCCGCCCGACTGCTCGGCCAGGTCCTTGGGCAGTGGCTTGACGGTGATCGTCAGCGTGAGCTGCTTGCCGTCGCGGAGCACCGTGAGCTGGTGGGGCTGGCCCATCCCGGCCCGCTCGACGAGCTCCTGGAGCGACCGCGTGCCCTCGATGGCGCGGCCGTCGAAGGCCGTGATCACGTCGAGCTCCTGCACGCCGGCGGCCGCGGCCGGCGAGTCCGGCACGACGTCGTTGACGAGCACGCCCTTGCGGCCCGGCAGGCCGAGCTTCGCCGCCATCCGCGCGTCGATCGGGCCCATCTGCACGCCGATGTAGGCCCGCTGCACCTGGCCGTTGTCGATGAGCTGCCGCATCACCCAGGTGGCGAGGTTCACCGGGATCGCGAAGCCCACGCCCTGGTAGCCGCCGCTCGACGAGGCGATGGCGGTGTTGATGCCCACCACCTCGCCGGAGAGGTTCACGAGCGGGCCGCCGGAGTTGCCGGGATTGATGGCCGCGTCGGTCTGCAGGAACTGCGCCCGGCGGATGCCGCCGAGCTCGCGGCCCTTGCCGCTGATGATGCCGGCGCTGACGGTGGTCTCCAGCTCGAAGGGATTGCCGATGGCGATCACCCAGTCGCCGATGGAGAGCTTGTCGGAGTCGCCGAGCGCGGCCACCGGGAGGTCCTTCGCGTCGGCCAGCCGGACCACGGCGAGGTCGCTCTCGGGGTCGGTCTTGATCTCGGTGGCCGTGAACTCGCGGCCGTCGGCGAGCTCCACCGTGACCACGTCGGCGTCCTCGACCACGTGGTTGTTGGTGAGCACGATGCCGGAGGCGTCGACGATCACGCCCGAGCCCAGCCCCGACCGCGGGCCGCGGTCGGGCATCTCGAAGTCGAAGCCCTCGGGCACGCCGTCGGGAAACATGTCCTCGAAGGGCGTGCCGCGGAAGGGATTGTCGCGACCGCCGCCCTGGCCGCGGCGCTGGCGGCCCTGCTCGCGCCGGGGCTTCATCTCGCTGCGCACGACGACCACGCTGGGCGACGCCGCCGCGGCCGCCTCGCGAAACGCGGTGGAGAGCGCCGTGGCGTGGGCCCGGGCGTCGGCGACGGTGTCGGCCGCGCGCGCGGCGGGACCGCCGAGGCCCACGAGCAGGGCGGCGAGCGCCGCGGTGGCCACGAGGCACAGCCAGCAGGCGACGGTGAACGAACGCGGCCGCGGGGACCGGGCGGGGGCGGGCGTGATCGTCGACGCCTCCGGCATCGTGCTCACCAACAACCACGTGGTCGAGGACGCCGACGTGGT
>JBJTIV010000460.1:0-2758 GCA_046095145.1 Planctomycetaceae bacterium | reverse complement strand
CGACCACGCGGCCGCCCGCGCCGGGCCGCGCGGCCGGCAGCACGGTGAGCACCTTGGCCCGCGTGCCGCGCGAGTTGCCCGTCCGCACCTCGACGGTGTCCCCTGCCTTGATCAGCATCACACCACCTCGCTCGCCAGGCTGACGATCTTCATGAAGTTGCGGTCGCGGAGTTCCCGCGCCACGGCGCCGAAGATGCGGGTGCCCTTCGGGTTCTTCTCGTTGTCGATGATCACGCAGGCGTTGGTGTCGAAGCGCACGTAGCTGCCGTCGTCGCGCCGCGTCGGCTTCTTGACCCGCACGACGACCGCCTTGACCACGGCCTTCTTCTTGACCTCGCTGCCGGGAATCACGCTCTTCACGCTGCACACGATGATGTCACCGAGGCTGGCGGTGCGCTTGCGGCTCCCGCCGAGCACCTTGAAGCACATCACCTCCTTGGCACCCGTGTTGTCCGCGACGACGAGCCGCGTCTGCATCTGGATCATGTGGCCGGCCCTTCCTTCCGCTTCAGGGCGGCCGCCGCGGCGTCCTCGGCCTTGGCGGCGGTCTCACGCAGCCGGGTGGCGCGGGCGCCGCTGCGGAGCGAGGCCACGTCGACGGCGGTGCTCTTCGACACCACGCGGACGAGCTCCCAGCGCTTGAGGCGGCTCCGCGGCCGGCACTCGATGATCTCCACCAGGTCGCCGGGCTGCGACTCGTCGTGCTCGTCGTGCACGTGGCAGACGGTGCGGCGGTGCTGGATGCGGCCGTACTTCGGATGCCGCACGACGCGCGGAATCTCCACGCGCCGCGTCTTCTTCGCCGCGGCGCTGGTCACCGTTCCGGTCTCGACTCGCTTGGGCATGCTCGTGGTTCCTCGCTACGTCCCGCTCTGCGTGCGCTGCTTGTGGGTCCGCCGCGCCGCCAGTTCGCCGGGCTTCCGGGCCCGGACCTTGGCGCGGCCCGAGGCGCGATGCTTCGCGGCGTGCTTGTCATGCTGCACCGCCTGAGTGTCCGCACCGGCGGAGGCCGGTGCCTCGATCAGCGTGCCGCGCTGCGCGAGCACGGTCTGGCAGCGCGCGATCGTCCGTCGGTGCTTCCGCACCTCCGCGGGGCTGGCCAGCTTCTCGGTCTGGGCCTGGAGCCGCAGCCGAAACAGCGTCTCGGCGGCGTCCTTCCAGACGAGCCGGATCTGCTCGTCGGCCATGTCGCGAAGTTCTCGTGCCTTGGTCATGTCTGGTTTCCGTCGGCCTGTCCTACATCGCCCGCCGCTTCACGAACCGCACGCGGAGCGGCATCTTGTGCGCCAGCCGCGCCATGCAGATCCGCGCCGCCTCCTCCGTCACGCCGCCGATCTCGTAGAGGATCATGCCCGGCTTGATGACGGCGGCCCAATACTCCGGCTCGCCCTTGCCCTTGCCCATGCGGGTCTCGAGCGGGATCGAGGTGATCGACTTGTGGGGAAACACGCGCACGAACAGCCGCCCGTCCGTGCGGAGGTACTGCTGGGCCGCGATGCGGCCGGCCTCGATGGTCGCTGCGGCGAGCCAGCCCGGCTGCTCGGCCTGGAGGCCGAAGTCGCCGAACACCACGCGGTTGCCCCGCGTGGCCTCACCTCTTATACGACCTCTTTGGCTTTTTCGGTGCTTCACCCGTTTGGGCATCAGCGCCATCGCCAGTCTCCTCGTACGTGCCTTGGTTCACCCACACCTGGATCCCGATGTTGCCCTGCGCGGTGGGAGCCTCGCAGAAGCCGTAGTCGATCTTCGCGCGGAGCGTCGACAGGGGCATGGCCCCGGCGATCTGCTTCTCGCAGCGTGACATCTCCGCGCCGCCGAGCCGGCCCGCGAGCTGGATCTTCACCCCCTTGGCGCCGGCGTCCATGGTGGTGTCGATCGCGCGCTTGAGCGTGCGGCGGAAGGCGGCCCGCTTCGAGAGCTGGTCGGCGATGTCCTCGGCGATGAGCTGGGCCTGGATCTCCGGGCGGCCCACCTCCTCCACCTTGAGGTTCACGCGGCGGCCGAGCAGCTCCTGGAGCTCGTCCTGCAGCCGGTCCACCTCCTGTCCCTTGCGGCCGATGATCACGCCGGGCCGCGCCGAGTGGAGGATCACCTTCACCTCGTCGCGGGTGCGCTCGATCTCCACCTTGGGGATGGCGGCCGCGCGGTACTTCGTCTTGAGGAACTTCCGGACCTTCACGTCCTCCAAGAGGAGCGCCTTGAAGTCCTTCTTGGCGGCGTACCAGCGGCTCTTCCACGGCTCGGTGATGCCGGTGCGGAAGCCGACGGGATGAACTTTCTGGCCCATGGTCGTCTCCTCACTCCCCCGCGGCGGTGGCGGCCGTGTCCAGCGCCACCTTGATGTGCGACATCCGCCGCTTGATCCCGAACGCCTGCCCGCGCGACCGCGGCCGAATCCGCTTGAACATCGGTCCGCCGTCGACGCGGGCGTCGACCACCACGAGGTCGTCCACGCCCGGCGCCTGCTGGTGCTCGGCGTTGCCCAGCGCGCTCTTGATCACCTTCTCCAGCATCCGCGCGCCGCGGTGCGGCTGGAAGCGCAGGATGTCGAGCGCCTCGTCGGCGAACTTGCCGCGCACGAGGTCGGCCAGGGCCCGCACCTTGCGGGCGCTGATCCGGGCGTATTTGTGGGTCGCGGTGTATGCCATGGGTCAGTCTCCGCGCCGCCGGCCGCTCACTTGGCCGGTGCCGGCGTCGCCGCCTCCTTCACCTTGCCGCCGTGGCCGCGGAACGTCCGCGTCGGCGCGAACTCGCCGAG
>JBJTIV010000459.1:0-7400 GCA_046095145.1 Planctomycetaceae bacterium | reverse complement strand
GAGCGGCCGTACTTCTCCCGGAGGGCCATCAGGCCGGGCATCTCGTTCTCGGCCAGCATGATCTCCTTGCGGCCCCATTCGGCGAGCGAGAGGTCGGCAACCTTGTAGGGCAGGCGGGTTTCGACGTGGGCCACGGGGATCCTCCTGGAGAGTCGGGGAACGGGGAACGGCTGGACGAAGGCCGCGAGATCGCGGAAAACCGACCTATCTTAGCCGCGTGGCGGCGGCCGCACAGGACCGCCCGCAAACGCGGCCCGGGCCGCGGCCCCGAAGGCCTCGAGCCGCGCCGGGTCCTGTCGGCCGGGGGCCGATGCCACGCCGCTGGCCACGTCCACCGCCTCGGCCCCGGTGATGCGGATCGCCTCGGCGACGTTCGTGGGGTCGAGCCCGCCGGCGAGCGCCCACGGGAGGCCCAGCGGCGGCTCGGCGGCCAGCGCCCCCCAGTCGGCGCGGCGACCGGTGCCCCCCAGCGTGCCCGGATCGGCTCCGTGCGGAGCCGGCGCATCGACGAGCGCGAGCGCCGGCGCCGCGCCGAGCGCGGCCGCGGCGGCCAGCCAGCGCCGCGCGGCGGCCAGGCCGTCGGCATCGACCCGCACGGCGCGGACGACGGGCAGGCCGCCGAGGAGCGCCGCCAGCGCCGCGCACGACTCCGGCGGGTCGCCGCCGGGGCCGGCCAGGTGGCCGTGCAGCTGCACCGCCCCGAGGCCCGCCGCGCGGGCGATGACGGCGATCTCCGCTGGCGGCGTTCCGGCGAAGACTCCCACCATGAGCACGCCGGGCGGCAGGGCCTCCGCGATGGCTCGGGCGGCGGCGGGGGCGATCCGCCGCGGCGAGCCCGCCACGAAGTTGACGCCGATCGCGTCGGCGTTGGCGGCAACCGCCAGCCGCGCATCGGCCGGCGAGGTCACCCCGCAGATCTTCACGTGGAACAGCGGCTCGGCCGACCTCACTCCCGCATCCTCCCGCCGTCACGACCGGCACCACCGTCCGCGAGCGTGTGGCCTGCCGAACTCGGACAGTCTACGTGTCCGGCGCGCGGTGCAGGAAGCAGCCACGGCTGGCCGAAACCGTCTTCGAGGGCCGCGGTCGCCGCAGCCCGACGCGGCCCCCGGATGCCGAGGCCCCCGTGCATGCTCCCCGCCGGCACCCGTCGAACCGCCCCTTCATGGCGGCGCCGCGCACGCAGTTCTATCACCCCGCAGCGGCGATCGACGCCGGCCTCCACGCGATCGAGCGCGCGATCCGCCGCGCCGAGGGGGTGGCCCTGGTCGTGGGCCAGCCCGGCACGGGCAAGTCGCTGCTGCTGGCGAAGGTCGCCGAGCAGGTCCGCGACGACTTCGACGTGGCCTTCCTCTCCGGCACGCGGATCCTCACGCGGCGGTCGCTGTGGCAGTCGATCCTGGCCGAGATCGGAGAGCCCTACCGCGGCATCGACGAGGTGGAGCTGCGGATGGCGATCGTGGAGCGGATCCGCGGGCTGGCGGCGGCCGGCTCGGGACTCGTGATCATGGTCGACGAGGCCCACACCCTGCCCACGCGGCTCATCGAGGAGCTGCGGCTGCTGACCAACATCCCCACGCCGCTGCCCGCGGTGCACATCGTGCTCGCGGGCGGACCCAAGCTCGAGGAGCTGCTCGGCCTGCCGCGGATGGAGAGCCTCGCGCAGCGGATCGTGGTCCGGGCCTACCTCGAGCCGCTCGACCACGCCGAAACGATGGCCTACCTGCGGGCCCTGCCCAAGGCCGCAGGACTGGAGTGGGACCGGCTCTTCGGGCCGGGCTGCGACGACGCCGTGTTCGCCGCCACCGACGGCGTGCCGCGGCTGGTCAACCAGATCTGCGACCACGCGCTCGTGCTCGCGGCCGCGGCGGGCCGGCCGGCCACGCCGGCCGACGTGGCGGCCGCCTGGCGCGAGATCCAGAAGCTCCCGGCCCCCGCCACGCTCGAGCGGTCCGCGCCGCGGCCGCACGACGACGCCATCTCGGTGTCCGCGCCCGCCGCCGACCGCTTCACCACCGACGACGACCTCGCCGCCGGTGCGTCGGTGATCGAGTTCGGCAGCCTCGACGACGAGCCGGACGACGACGCCGACCTGCTGGATGACGCGGACATGCCGCCGGCCGACGCGGTGGAATCGGTCGGGGAGACCGCCAACCCGTGGAAGGGTCCCGACGTGGAACTCGTGGGCGAGGGAGCCTCCGACCCCTTCGAGGAATACTTCAGCCCGGCCGTCGAGCGCGGCCGATCGTCGGCCACGGACCTGCCCGCGGAGCCCGCCCCGCGGGAATCCTCCCGCGTGACGAGCCGCGAGGGCGAGGCGATCGCGCGGCTCCGGGCCGACTTCGAGCGGGCCGGCGCCCTGCCGCTGGAGTGCATGGCCGCCGAGCCGCGGACGGTGCGGGCCCGCGAGGGCCGCGACCACGACGAGCCGCGGCGCGGCGACGGCGACGAGGTCGACGACTCCGACATGCTCGTCATCGAGGACGACGTGGACGAATCGCCGACCGTGGTTGCCGTGCGGCCCGGCGACTACCGTCGGCTGTTCACCCGCCTCCGCCGCGGCGACCGCTGAGACTGGCAACTCGCGGACAGCCTGTCCGTGGTGACCGTGGCGTTCAGCACCGCAGCGAACGTGCGGTTTGAATGAAGACGGCCCGCACCCCCGGGCTCGCAGTGGCACTCATGCAAGCCCCGGGGCGGCAGCCCGGGGACTCCGCGCTGATGCGGAGACCGTCTGCCATGCCCCACGGTGTCGGAGCGTTTTCGGCGTGTGCGTTCGAACCGCATGGGGGCCGGGAGCCGGGGTCACCCGGAGTCCCCCAGTTGCCGCCGGGGGCTTCAACAAGCCCGGCAAGCCCGGCGCGCAACATCAAAACTTTCGCCGGGGGCTTGAACGTGCGGCCACCCGCCGCGGACCATCACGGAGACTGCCGTTCGTCTCCGGGATCGACGACGGCGGATGTGTCAGAAGCCGTGGTACGTGACCAGGATGTCGCCGCACTTCTGGAAGCGGACGACGACCGACACGCCGCAGCCGTAGTCGAACCGCGCCTGGCCGCAGCCCAGGAGCGTGCACCGCGACCGCTCGCAGGGGCAGCCCTCGCAGCAGGCCGGCAGGCAGACCGGGATCGCGACCGTCCGGCAGGTCTCGGGGCTCGTGGCCTCGAGCACCGTCTCGAAGGTCGGCTCCGGGCAGCAGCCGCAGCCGGGCTTGTGCTTGTGGAGGCAGGCGTGCTTGTGGCGGTACTTGATGCAGGGATTCGACGGGCAGACGGTCTCGGCGCCGCAGCCCGGCTCCCAGCCGCCACCCTCGAACGCGGCACAGCCGGGCGCGAAGCCGCACGCCGGCTCGAACGCCGAGCAGCCCGGTTCGATCGCCGCACAGCCCGGTTCGATCGCCGCACAGCCGGGCTCGCAGCCATGCCGGTGACGCAGGTGGCCGAAGCCGGCCTCGGCCACGCCCAGGGTCGACACCACCGCGGCCGCGAGGCCGCCGAACACGATCGCGCGAATCATGGAGGAACTCTCCGACGCAGGGACGGGAGGCCGCCGCGAACGGCACGGGGCGGCGGAGCCGGGATGCGGCCCGGGCTCCACGCAACTCTGGCACGCGTTCGCGACGCGGCAACGCCGCCGCAGGTCCGGTCGTGCGGCCTGTGACGCCGCTGCCGCACCTCGAGGCAGCTGCCGCGCCTGCGCGCAGCCCCGTCAGGCCAGCATCGCCCGGAAGCGATCGAAGAGATACGCCGAGTCGTGCGGGCCGGCCGCGGCCTCGGGGTGATACTGCACGCTGGCCGCCGGGGCCGTCGTGTGCCGCAGGCCCTCGATCGTGCCGTCGTTCAGGTTGCGGTGCGTGACCTCGAGGTCGGACGGCAGCGTGGACTCGTCGACCGCGAAGCCATGGTTCTGCGACGTGATCTCGACCTTGCCCGTCTTCAGGTCCATGACCGGCTGGTTCGCGCCGCGGTGGCCGAACGTGAGCTTGAACGTCTTCGCGCCGCAGGCGAGCGCCAGGAGCTGGTGGCCCAGGCAGATGCCGAACAGCGGCACCCGGCCCACGAGGCCGCGGACCGTGTCGACGCAGTAGTCGAGCACCTCCGGGTCGCCGGGGCCGTTGGAGAGGAACACGCCGTCGGGCCCGAGCGCGAGCACCTCCGCGGCGGTCGCCCGGCCGGGCAGCACGGTCACGCGGCAGCCCTGGCTGGCCAGATGCCGTGCGATGTTCCACTTCATGCCGTAGTCGAGCGCCACGACGTGCTTCTCCGGGCCGCGGGCCGCCGGCGCCGCCGGCATCACGCCTCCCGCCGCCGGCTGCGGCAGCGGCCGGGCGTCGGCGGCGAGCGGCTCGAGCCATTCGTCCGGCCGTTCGGGCATCACCTCGCGCACGAGGTCACGGCCCACGAGCGCGGGAGCGGACTTGGCCCGCGCCACCAGCTCGGCAGCATCCAGCACCTCGCTCGACAGCACGCCGGTCATCGCGCCGCGGATCCGCAGCCGGCGCACCAGGGCCCGCGTGTCGATGCCCGCCAGGCCCACCACGCCCGCCCGCATGAGATAGTCGCCGAGCGTTCCCGTGGCGGTGAAGTTGCTGGCCACCCGGCTGGCCTCCCGCACCACGAAGCCGGCCATCTGCAGCGTCCCGCTCTCGACGTCGGCCGGATTGACGCCGTAGTTGCCGATCTGCGGCGCAGTCATGGCGAGGATCTGGCCGCGATACGACGGGTCGGTGAGGATCTCCTGGTAGCCGGTCATCGAGGTGTTGAAACACACCTCCCCCGACACGGTGCCTTTGGCCCCGAACGAGTCGCCGACGTAGACGGTGCCGTCCTCGAGCGCGAGCGCGGCCCTGGGCATGAATGAATGTGCTCCTGCGAACCGCCAGGAGGATACCACGGCCCGGTCAGGCCTACCGCGGGTCGGCGACGACGCCGGCGAAGAGGATCGCGCCCGAGCCGCGCTCGACCACGGCCCAGGCGAACGGCCTGTCGGCGCGGACGTCGAGCGGCTCCTCGCGGTCCGGCATCGCGGCCCGCGTCGTCATCACCACGCCCGTGGCGGCCGCAGCCTCGGTGCCCTCCTCCGTCACCTCCACGAAGCCCTCGTGGACGACGGCGGAGATGGACAGGTCGCGGCTGCCGTCCATCCCGGAGAAGTCTGCCTGGTCCGCCTCGAAGGCCCGCTGCATGCCCAGCGACTGCAGGGCATCGTTCAGTCCCAATGGCTTGCGGGCCGTCCACTTCGGCAGCGCGAGGTTCACCGGCCGCGGCCGCAGCGCCTCGGACCTCCAGCCCGCGAGCGACGACCCGTCGAGGCCGGCCAGCACGGCGTCGAGGCCGTCGGCCGCGGCGGGCACGATCACGACCATCGCCAGCCGCTCGCCCGCGTAGGGAATCTCGCACACGGTGGCCGCCTCCGGCCCCGCGCCCACCGTCCCGGCCACGAGCCGCGCCGAGCGGTGCATGAAGGGCACGTCGGCCCGCGTGGCGGCGTCGACGTGGAACGGCTCCGGCCGCGTGGCCTCCTTCTCGAACGTCGTCGCCCACGGCGCCTTCAGGTAGACCGCGTTGGTGAGCACGAGTCGCGTCAGCGGCGTGATCGCGTTGGCCTTGAGCAGCTCGGTGATCTTCCCGGCGGTGTGGTCGCCCACCCAGGCGTTGATCTCGGCTCGCGCAGGCTCCGGTGCGCCCGCGAAGTCCACGCTGCCTGCCGCGGCGCCGTAGGCATCCTGCAGCAGGGTCGTGAACGCCGCCTCGAGCCGCTTGTCCTTCTGCACCCAGATCCGATTGGCCACGTCGAGGACGATCTTCTCTCCCTTGGCCTCGGCGAGGAGGGTCCGCAGGGCCTGCGAGGCCGCGGCGATCGCGGACCGGTCGTCCGGCATGCCGAGCACGCCGGCCATCTCCGCGGCCGTCTCGCCGCGGGCGCCGGCATGGGTCATCGCCAGCGCCTCCCACACGCTCACCGGCGACACGATGGCATTGCCCGCGCCGCTCGCGCGCACGAGGTCCCAGGCCAGCCGCCCCACGCCGGCGGCGGCCTGCTCGACCGGCTCGGTCGCCCACGTCGGCGTCGAGGCCGCCGCGAGCCCCACGATCACAACCATCACGACGCCGCGCATCATGTCCGCCTCCTTCTGGCCGCCTCGGATGCAGGTGCCGCCACCACGAGCCGGGCGATCCGCCGGCCGGGCGCCGACAGGGCGATCCCGGCCAGGCCGCGGGCCGCCACCCAGCGGCGGTGTCGCGCGGCCGGCGGCATCGGGCCCGTCGCGACCCGCTCGACCACGGTGCACGTCACCTTGTGGTGGGTCACAGTATAGGCGACGGTGCCCAGTCGCCGGCCGCGCGGCCGGCCCCCGGCGCGCGGAAAGTCCCAAAGCCCCTCCCACCACTCGCCCGGCCCGCGCTTCTCGAGGAGCACGCGGCCTCCACGCCGCTCCACGACCGCCGTCTCGCTCACGAGCCGCGCGGCGCGACGCGGCGCCGCTGCGGGAATCTCCGCCACGCGTCCGTCGCGCCTGGCGACGCACACGCCGGCCAGCGGGCAGCGGTGGCACAGCGGCTGCACCGGCGTGCACACGCCCGCGCCCAGGTCCATGAGCGCCTGGTTGAAGATCCCGGGCCGCCGCGCGGGCACGAGCCGCTCCGCCACCTCCCACAACGGCTCGTCGCCCGCGGCGCCGCCCACGGCCGCCCGATGGCCGACGAGCCTGGCGAGCACCCGCCGGGAATTGGCCTCGACGCTCGGCGCCCGCACGCCGAACGCGATCGACGCGATCGCGCCGGCGGTGTAACGGCCGATGCCCGGCAGCCGCCGCAGCTCCGCGACCGAACGCGGAAAGCGGCCGGCGTGGTCGGCCACGACCTCCCGGGCGGCCGCATGGAGCTGCCGCGCACGGCGGTAGTAGCCGAGCCCCTCCCAGGCCTTGAGCACGTCGGCCTCGCGCGCCCGGGCGAGGTCCGCGACCGTGGGAAACCGGGCCGTGAAGCGGAGGAAGTAGTCGCGGACCCGCTCCACCTGCGTCTGCTGGAGCATGATCTCGCTGACCCACACGCGGTAGGGATCGCGCGACCCGCGCCAGGGCAGGTCGCGGCGCGCGCGGGCGTACCAGCGCATGAGCAGCCCCGCCACCCGCCCGGCCGCCGGGATGTCGCTGGTCGCGTGGGCCACTTGCAAAGGGTTTTCCGGTGGGGTCCAACGGCGAGAGTGTAGGCCGACGAGCCGGAAGACCAGCATGCCCCGCCCCCGACCGCCCCGCCGCGACGAGCTCCGCGTGGAGAAGCGCGACGCGGCCGCCGGCCCGGCCTGGGAACTCGTCCACCCGCGGTGCGCCCGCCGCCGCCACGACGACATCGCCGAGGTCGAGGCGATGGTGGCGGCCGGCGAGGCGGACATCGCCC